>NZ_JASJFF010000707.1:0-4968 GCF_030065435.1 Microcystis sp. M53603_WE2 | reverse complement strand
TGATCAGGGGGAAATTCAGGGACTTTTTCCCTGAAAATTAGGTAATTGACCCCCTCAAAATCGGTAAAACCCCACACCCCACACCCCACACCCTACACCCTGCCCCTAGGAAAAACTTTTTCAGCAAACCCTAATTAAGCGACGATGAAAGAACCGTTAATTGAATTGAGAGGAGTATCGAAAAGATTCGGGGATAATGTTATTCTCGAAGGTTTAGATTTAACCATTTATCGAGGGGAGGCCCTGGTAATTATCGGGCCGTCGGGAACGGGAAAATCAACGGTTTTACGGTTAATTGCGGGATTAACGGGGATAAATGCTGGAGAAATTCGTATTAAAGGTCAATTGCGTCAGGGATTGCTAGAAGATGGTCGAGAAGCGATGCGAACTTCCTTAGTTTTTCAACAAACGGCCCTGTTTGATTCTCTCACCGTCGGGGAAAATGTCGGTTTTTATCTTTATGAACAAACTAATTTAAAAAAAGCCAGAATTAGGGAATTAGTGGAAAAAAGCTTGGAAATGGTCGGTTTACAGGGAATTAGTAACCTTTATCCTTCGGAACTATCGGGGGGAATGCGTAAACGGGTGGCTTTTGCCCGCGCTATTATCACTAATCCCGATAATCCCGCCGATAATCCTGAATTACTGCTGTATGATGAACCTACCGCCGGATTAGACCCGATAGCTTCCACAATTATCGAGGATCTAGTGCGGACTCTCCATGAAAAATCGGGGTCTGCGAACACTTATGTGATGGTTTCTCACCAACAAAGCACCATCCGACGCACCGCCGATCGAGTAGTATTTCTCTATCAGGGAAAAGTGCAATGGCAGGGATTAGTGGCAGATATCGATCGTACCGATCATCCCATGATCCGGCAATTTTTTAGCGCCAGCATTGAAGGCCCGATTAGGACAATCGTTTAAGCTAGATTAAGCTAAATTAAGAACTATCGAGAATGAGAGAAAAATCATGCAGAGTTCGCGAGCTTTACGGGAAGGAAGACTAGGTTTGTTTGCTCTAGGCGGATTATTAGTCTTTGGGGCGCTCGCTATCTGGGTTCGGGGGGGGGGATTTGGTCAGAAAACCTATCAATTAATCTTCGAGTTTGCCGACGTGGAAGGGTTACAAGTCGGGGCGCCGGTGCGTTTTCGCGGGGTGAGAGTGGGAAGAATTACGAGTTTTATCCCGGGGAGTAATCAAGTGGAAGTTATTGCCGAGATTGCTTCTGCTACCTTAGTTATGCCTAGGAAGGTAACTGTTACTACCAATCTTTCCGGATTAATTGGGGAGGCAGCCATCGATATCACTCCCTTAGTTTCTTTAAGTGCTGAGTCCAAAAATCTCGACCCTCTGAGTCCCGACTGTGATCAACAGCTAATTCTCTGTAATAATACTCGTTTACAGGGGACAACAGGAACACAATTAATGTCTAGTGTTGGTCGTTTAGTGGATACTTTTACCAGTCCTGAATTTGTGGGTAATCTCAATGATGTCACCAAAAATACCGCTATAGCGGCCAAAAAAATCGCCCGTTTATCCGATGATACCTCCCAGACTATCCGTAATGCCCAAAGAGAACTCTCTCGTCTATCTTTGGAATTAGCTGCCACCAGTCGCTCAGTCAGTAATACGGCTAATAATGCCTCCCGTTTTGTCAATACTTTAGATAGTACCGTTCAGGAAAATCGCAGTCAAATTAGCAGAACTTTTCAACAATCTTCCCAATTAGTCGCTAATCTCAATGCTGTTCTCAGCGAAAATCGGGGACAAATTGTTAATACTCTCGATAATATTAATCAAGCTAGTTTAGGTATTGGTAGTCTCGCTAATAATCTCAATAATACCGCCATGAGGTTGAATGCAGGTTTAGATGAAATTGATACTAAACAAGTCATGCAAAATATCGAGACTATTTTGAATAATGCGGTGGAAACATCGAATAATTTACGAGAAATTACTAAAACTATTAACGATCCTGCTACAATTGTCGTACTGCAAAAAACTCTCGAATCCGCTAGGGTGACTTTTGAAAATACTCAAAAAATCACCTCCGATATCGATGAGTTAATCGGTGATCCCCAATTTCGCGAGAATTTAAGACGTTTAATTGATGGCTTAAGTAATTTGCTTTCTTCTGGCGAACAATTAGAATATAATTTGCGTATCGCTCAAACTTTAGATACCATGACTCAAGAGTTAGCCAAACAAAAAGTTTTGACCATCTCTCGACCTTTAAATCCTCAGCAAATGCAACTCTATCCCCAATTTATCGTTCAACAACCTCCCACCAGTGAAAAATGACAAAACAGCACAATTCAAGCGATAGATTATGAATTATGAATTGTGAATTATGAATTATGAATTAGGGAGAATAAATAAAAATAATCTCCTGTCTCCTGTCTCCTGTCTCCTGTCTCCTGTCTCCTGTCTCCTGTCTCCTATCTCCTATCTCCTATCTCCTGTCTCCTGTCTCCTGTCTCCTATCTCCTATCTCCTGTCTCCTGTCTCCTGTCTCCTGACGGCTAAAATAACTGATAACTGATAATAATATGTCGAAATCAATTTGTATTACTCTTGGAACTCGTCCCGAAGCGATTAAATTAGCTCCCGTTATTCGTGCTTTTCAAGAATCGGAACAGTTTCAAACCCATGTAATTCTGACGGGACAGCATAAAGAAATGGTAGCGCAGGTGATGGAATTATTTGCTTTAAAAGCAGATGAAAATCTGGATATTATGCAAACCCGTCAAACCTTAACTGATATTACTTGCCGCAGTTTACGCGGTTTAGAAACAGTTTTTGAGCGCATAAAACCAGATTTAATTATTGTGCAAGGTGATACTACTACTGCTTTTGCTGCTGCTTTAGCGGCTTTTTATCAACAAATTCCCATCGCCCATGTGGAAGCCGGATTAAGAACGAATGATATCTATAATCCCTATCCCGAAGAAGCTAATCGTCGCCTAATTTCTCAACTGACTACCCTACATTTTGCTCCCACAACTTTAGCCGTAGAAAATTTACAAAAATCTGGGGTGACAGGAAATATTCACCACACCGGCAATACGGTTATTGATGCTTTATTAACCGTAGCCAAAACCGCGCCAGAATGTCAAATTGCGGGCCTAAATTGGTCAGATTATCGGGTTTTATTAGCCACGGTTCACCGCCGGGAAAATTGGGGCGAACCCTTACAGGATATTATCAAAGGATTCACTTTGTTATTAGAAAAATATGCCGATACAGCCCTATTATTACCCCTGCATCGCAATCCCACCGTCCGAGAACCAATTCAGTCCGCTTTGGGCAATCATCCCAGGGTATTTTTAACTGAACCTCTCGATTATGCCGAGTTAGTGGGGGCGATTCAACGCTGTTATTTATTATTAACTGATTCTGGGGGCATTCAAGAAGAAGCCCCTAGTTTAGGAAAACCAGTTTTAGTATTGCGAGAAACCACAGAAAGACCGGAAGCAGTGCAAGCGGGAACAGCGAAATTAATTGGGACTAATCCGGAGCAAATTTTAGCAGAAGCGGGAGAATTATTAGGGGATAAAATCGCCTATGATCGTATGGCTAATGCAATTAATCCTTTTGGAGATGGACAAGCATCCCAAAGAATCCTCCAAATCGTCCAAGATTTTTTGGCTTAATCTATGACTACTTGGTTGGGTATCGACCCCGGATTAGCGATTGTCGGTTGGGCTATTCTCCGGGATAATAGTGAGTTAATGCCGATTTTAGTCGATTACGGCACGATCGAAACTTCTAAAAATCTTTCTACTGCCCAGCGTTTGATCGAAATTGAACGGGATTTAAAGGAGTTAATCGCAGAATATAAACCGGGGGAAATTGCCGTGGAAATGCCCTTTTTTAACCGGCAAATCAAGGCAGCTGGTGGAGTCCTGCAAGCATTGGGAATTATCAATCTGGTTAGCTGTCGCGATGGAGGAATTGAACCGATTTTCCTCCATCAAGCTAGTTGGAAATGTCATCTCGGCCATGGTAGGGCCACTAAAGCGGAGGTGGCCGAACAAATTAAGTATTTATTCGGATTGACAAAAATGCCCATTAATGATGCTGTAGATGCTATAGCGATCGCATACGCTGCTTTCAGTGGCGTTCGCAATCAAATCTCTTGAAGCAATTTGACGAAATTGGCGCAAAAATTTAGCTGACAACTAAAAGCCATCTTTAAGCTTGCACTATCTTAGTTCGATGGGACGGTTGAAGATAATAAGGCCTTCAAATATCTTTGATTAGCGTTGGGTTTCCTTCCTCAACCCAACCTACCATATCAGCGATCGCACCAAAGGGTTTAAGTGTGGAATTGTGATAATTGTCATCGTCAATGCTAATAAAAATATGGTATAGTTCTTAAATGAGTATAAGTTTAAAATAATGAAAATAAATGAAAATAAAAGTTTCTCAAAAAAAGGGATCATCAAACGAAGTTAACCCTCAGTTAAAGCATATTGCCTATTCGATGGACGCACTGATTACAGGCTTTTATATTTGGTTGGGTTCTTTTTGTTGGCGATTGGGGGGTAGTGATGCAGAAGAAAGTTATCCAGGAACAATACATAGTTTTGCGGGTATCAGCTTAGTTTTACCTGGTTATCAAATTTTTACAACCTATAAAGGGAGTTATGACCCTCGATAAGCATCAAATTGATGGTCTTTAGGTATAATGGGGCTTGACCGGTGGTATCAGTTATATCACCATAAGCGAATGCGTAATACCCGTCCTATATCTTGGATTAAAGCGGCACGGAAAGATTTTCAAAAGTTTCCCAAGGAAGCCCAAGAAATTGTACTTGACGCTTTAACTAGGGCTTGCTGAATAAATCTAAAAACCTTGTTGGATAAGGCTTTTAGACTTTTTTGACCTCAAAAAGTGCCGACCATTGGAGGGATCGGGGGTAAAATTCAGGTACTTTTTCCCTGAAAATTAGGTAACTGAC
>NZ_JASJFF010000796.1:0-1184 GCF_030065435.1 Microcystis sp. M53603_WE2 | reverse complement strand
TTTGTGGGCAACTTTGCGTAAATCTCCCACTGCTTCGGCAATAATACCCGATCGCTGCCGATAGAATTCCGTTTCCGCGTTTAATTGCCGCACATAAAGCACATCGTCCATATAAAAATTAAGGGAGATTTTCTCTTTCCATTGGGGTTGTTCGAGATAATCTAAAAGATCGATCGCCAAGTCGGGGGAAATGGGAGTATGTCGATGGTGAACTTGGGAAACAGGATCTTGAATCCAAGCGCCATTGTAAGCAATTAAAGGTAAAGTGGATTTAAGGCGTTTATGAAAACGTAAAGCCGAGCGGTACATCCTACCAGTGCCAATAGCGACGGGAATTCCCTTTTTTTGGACGGCCGAGACAGCTTGCACCACAGCTGGATTAACCTGATTGTTATCACCGGCGATCGTTCCATCCACATCAACAACGATTAAGCGAATATCCACAGTCTTGTCCCATTCAACGGTAACAGTTATTGACACTCTCGCCGTCAAGCTACGCTGTGACTGGAGATTCTTGCTTCTACTCCTCTTAACTAGACACAATCGGAAGACTATGCCCCCGTCAGACCGAATCCACAAGCGTTTTAGTTTAACGTCTACCGACTGCCCGGCGGCGGACGGATCTGAATTTTATTTGTGGGCTGTTTTGACCTTAGCCGTTAAGCTTCTATCCTGCTTGACCCGTCACCATTACATTTTCAAGGGCGATATTTGTTCCGAGGTACAAAGGAGCGGGAGGTTTCCGTGATCCCTTACGCGCTTTACCGCTTTCTGTATTCTAGCGAAATCCCTCGAAAATTGTCAAAGTATTGAAAGCTAGGATGGAAGGCATGGGATTAAATGCAACAGTCCGAACATTTGGATACACGAATAAAACAATATTAAATTGGGAAAAGAAATTATCAGCCTGACAAGAAACGTTAGTATTTAACTCTAGATAAAATGTCACCATAATTACCTCAAAAACTGCCCTAGTTAATTATTTTTAGCTAGTTGACTAACAAGCCATGCTCTTAAATTCTTTTCTGCCTTCACTTCATCCTCTTTAGCAGTGGCTAAAAATTCATAGAGTTTAGTTTTGGGAACTAGGGGAAAAGTCGGACTAAATTCTCCTTCCTGATAAACCCCCTTTTCTAACCGATAAATGCGCCAGATTTGTCCATTAAAACGCCATAATTCCGGCA
>NZ_JASJFF010000435.1:0-1371 GCF_030065435.1 Microcystis sp. M53603_WE2 | reverse complement strand
TATTGCTATTTCACCAAGTCGCCATCGTGATTTATTACTTGCTTTAATTTCTTCTCGTCTTCATCAAGCTACTCTAGGATTTGATGAAATTATTAATACCTCAGATTCTGACTATATTACTACTGGACTTAAAGTGGCTTCTTTAATTCGGCTAGGACGATTAACAAGTGTCGAATCATCTGTAATCAATGCACGTTTAGGAACTATCTCACCAGAAAGACTAATACGCATTAAAAATCTTTTAATCAATTGGCTAAGAAAATAAAATTATTGTGATCGCCGTCATCTTGTCGATTACACTTTAAAACTATGTTCATTTTTGCTTTTGAAAGTGCGATCGCTGATTCTATGGGGTGCATTAACGAAGTGTAATGTGCCTTTTTTTGTGGCATGATGAGTTCGATAATCGATAATCTGCCTTCCGTGCCAACGAACAACTCTGAAATACAGAACCAAGCAAGAAACGTCTTAGATGCAATTGCGTTTACTCCCTTTGAGCAATGTCAACCCTTGAGCCGTGATTTTAGCGAAATTCCCGATCTTCCTGGTATTTACGCAGTCAGACATAGATATCAGGGATTGCTTTACATTGGTAAAACCAAAAGCTTACGAGGTCGTTTTAAAGGTGGACACAAAGCTTTTTTGTGGGCTTGGCTCGATCAATATACAAGTGAAGATGTACGAATTGCGGTGCAGACAATACCTTACTCAAAAAACCCTGCGCTACTATTAGAACTAGAGGCGATCATTTTAAGGGCAACTGAGCCACCGTATAATGTTCAAATTCATACTGGAGTCCTAACCCATGCAAGTGAAACTTTCGGAGCAAATCTCGTCTGCGGATGCGGAAAATATTTTAAAGTGCTTACCAGACTGGATTCAGGATGCCCTGATTGCTCGCGCTACTGAAATTGATTATCCCGTTGAAGCAATCCTTGAGATGGCGATCGCCAGTTTTCTAGACACAGAGGCATTAAGTTTTGCCGACTGTAAGCCAGGGCGAGGTCAATAAGTGCGATCGCTCTTGTAGTAACGCACTAAATTGATTGTTATTCACCGTAATTATCTGATTTTTTGGATTTTTATTAATGCGATCGCAGAGCTTGTAGCTGATCTTGTAGTGCGATCATTTTTTGATGATGGGGAGGGGCGATGGTTTTTGGGAGGAGCAATTTTGGTTCTTCGGTTTGTCTTATGCAATGGACGGGGTTATAAGGAATGAAACCTTTATAGAGACAGACATTGCCGCAATTTTTGTCAATTGTTTGCGATCTGGAGCGAACTAATCAATTAAATCTCTTGCCAGATAAGGATTGAGTCGATTTATGCTCCCCTATCGAACCATACCAAGTCCCGAAGAGCCGCAATTTT
>NZ_JASJFF010000933.1:0-3241 GCF_030065435.1 Microcystis sp. M53603_WE2 | reverse complement strand
TTATCTAGAGCGAACTAATCAATTAAGTCTCTTGCCAGATAAGGATTTAGTCGATTTATGCCCCCCTATCGAACCATAACAAGTAACGAAGAGCCAGTTTTAAGTAATGAATTATGAATTATGAATGGAATTCGGAGGTGGCTTCGCCGCCGAGTCAAGCGCGGGGCGGAATTCGGAGTTCCGAGGCGCATTTGTAAGTCAACCAAATGTAGAGACTGTGATTAATTCCTGAATTAATCTACTAAATCATCAACCATCAATCATCAACGGTTAACTAAAAATGAAAATTGCTAACCCTCTTTATTACCCTTTAGCCGTTTTAGCAGGCGGGATCGTTTTAGTTGTTGGTGTTCGCTTTTTGGGATTATCTAATACTGTTACTTTACCAACAGCATTGGCGGTAACTGTAGTCGGCGCAACCGCCTTGAAAGCTAGAGAACCAGATGGGGAGAAACGGGTCAAACAACAATTACAACAGGAACTGCAAGTTATTCAAGGTTCGGCTCAAAGTTTAGCAGGAAAGGCAGAAGTTCTGCGTCAAGAAGCTAACCAATTATTAAGCAGCAGTTCAGTGCAAATGGACTTATTAATCGCCGTACAGCAAGCTTGCGATAGTGCTATTGAACTTCCCCCAAAAATAGAACAAATTGCTCAACGTTTGCCAGAAAGTGAATCCTTATTGTCAATCAATGAGTTACAACAGCAACTCTTGGAAGTTAAAAGTAAAATTCGTTCGAGTTTCGGTGTATCTCGTAAACAATTAGAACAGTTGCAAGCCAGTTTAGAACGGAATATTGAATTAGCACAACAAGGACAAGATACTCGTCAAGCAAAATTAACTAGCTTGTACACTGTGATTCAAGACTCGGCTGGGGTTCTGCAACAATTACAAAATAAATTGCGGACGGCTGACTTGACTAATTCGGAAGAACTTATAGAGTTAAGAAATTTGAGTGAAGAATTGAGTGGCTTTCAAGAAAATATTGATTTTATCATTTCTTGAACCTGACTAATAAATCAACTAAACTGGAAAAATCAACACCACAATACTACCCTGGAGATTGACGAGTAATGAACTTCTTAAAAACAGTTGCTTTATTAGCGTTATTAAGCAGCATCTTAGTTCTGACGGCTTATCTACTCATCGGCGGGATAATTGGTGCAGTTATCGGCTTAATCGTTGCTGCTGTAATTAACTTTAGTCTCTGGTTCTATTCCGACCAAGTTGTTTTAGCCGCTTTTGATGTTCGTCCTGCCAATTCTCAAGAAGAAGCTATACTCAAACCCATAGTTGAAGTGCTGTGCTACAGGGCAAATTTACCAGAACCTAAACTGTATATCATTCCTACTTCTTCTCCTAATGCTTTTGCTACTGGAAGGAATCCCCAACGGGGTGTTGTCTGCATTACAGAAGGGTTGATGAAACTGCTTCCTGAAGACGAATTAGAAGCCGTTATCGCCCACGAACTTAGCCACATTAAACACGGTGATGCCCTTACTGCTACAGTTGCTGTCACTATTTCTGTAGCAATTTCTCTCCTCACGGAAACAGGAATGACGGGAATGTTTGCCATGTTTAACTACCGCAACGCCAATCCCATCCGCCTAGCCGCCTTATTCCCTACCTTGCTACTTGCGCCCCTTACGGCTACCTTAACTCAATTAGCCATATCTCGAACGAGAGAGTATGCTGCTGATGCAGGTTCAGCAAGTTTAACCGGAAATCCTCGCGCCCTCGCTAACGCCTTAGAAAAATTAGAAAATAACAGCCAACAGCAGTCAATATCCACAGAAGAAAACCCAGCGTTAGCTCCCCTTCTAATTATTAATCCCTTCAAGGGTAAACTTGTCAATCGCTTATTTGCCACCCATCCTCCCACTAACAACCGCATTCAAGAATTACTCGCCATGCAACCAGGACTCTTAACGCCTCCCACTAGGAGAAACAGCCCTCAATCGAAACGCAGACGGGCAATAATTTCGGCTGCGATCGCCCTAATTGCTTTCGCTTTAGCTTATGCACCTCTTCCTGGCGTGCAGCAAAACCTTACCATCGTCAGTGGGACGGAACTTCAAGAACCATTGGCAGTCCTAGAGCCACAATTCGAGGCATCTCATCCCAACATTAACTTAGAACTGAAGTTTCAAGGCTCTCAGGACATAGTTAATAACTACATCGACCAGAAACATGACTTTACGCCTACTATCCTCATTCCAGCCAATGGGGAAATCTTAGAGGAGTTGCGCGATCGCCTGGCGGTACAGGGAGAAAGCAATCCCTTCTACGATACGCCCCAACCCATTGTCAAAACCTTCCTGGTGGGTATCGCTTGGCCCGAGAGAGGAAAGGTTATCTTCCCTGGGAGACGCTTTCAATGGCAAAGTGTAGAACGGGCCATGCAAAAGCGTAACTGGACTGCTATCGGCGGACAATCTACCTGGGGAAGCTTCGATTTTGTCATGACAGACCCTAGCCGTTCCAACAGTGGTCAGTTAACCTTAAGTTTGTGGTCCCAGTCCAATCTTGGCGGAAGTCCCCTAACTGGTACTAACTTGAATGGGCCGGGAATTCAATCTTTGTTTGCTCTGATTAAGCGTTCCGTCTATCAGCCGCCCCTTTCGAGTGACATTCTCTTGCAGGAATTTATTGCTCGCGGATCCAACGACGCTGATGTGGCGACTACCTACGAAAGTATCGCCCTCTATCGCTGGTCCCAAGCCCAAACTACCCAGGAAAAACCTTACCAAATCTACTATCTTGACCCGACTATTGAGACAGTAGCGACGGCGGCGATCGCACGGCGGGATGTGAATGAGGGACAAGCGAAAGCAGCCAGGGAGTTTGTCGCCTTTCTCAGACAGCCTTCCCAACAGGAAGTATTCGTCCGCTACGGGTTTCGCCCTGTGATAAGTGGCATAAACTTAGAATCAGTCTCCAACAGTCCCTGGAATCAGAATATTCCCGGTGTGCAGGTCAATCCTTCTGTACAATTTAGCCAGCCTCCTGATGCACAACTGAGGAAAGAAATTCAACGTTTATGGCAGCGAGTTAATTAATTTGAATCAATTGACATACTCCCACCGTCAAGCTACGCTGTGACAGGGGATTCTTTCCATATCACTAGACCTCTTGCATAAATCCGAAAACAAACGATAGAAACAATAATGGGAGGGACTTTCAGTTAATTATTTATTAGTAGTTGATAATCTTCAAAAATGTTGCTGTACAAGGATCGACTTA
>NZ_JASJFF010000470.1:0-5536 GCF_030065435.1 Microcystis sp. M53603_WE2 | reverse complement strand
GAAGTTAAAGAGGTTAGCGTTAATCTGTGCTAAAGCGGCGTAATCTCCGTTAAAGAGACCATTACCCGGGTTAGGATTGGCCGCAGAACTAGAGCCACCACCACCGGCTAAGTAACCCAAGGATAGGGAGGTCGGACCGACAATGCTTTGGAGGAAGCCTAATTGTAGGCTAACACCACCCCCAGAACCACCACCGATACGGTAGATGGGGTTTTCGGAAGCGAAGGTAGATAGCGCACCATTACCACCGTCGAAGTCTTCAAAGAAGGGGTTAGTGGTGGGAACGAAGTCATTCCAAATACCACCCCAAGCGGCGACGTAGGTACTGAAGCGACCAAAATAACCTAAGTCAATCGGGGTATAGTAGGCCAACCAGTCGAGAACCACATCGCTACCGTTACCGGCCGCGGTCCAAGTTTGGAATAGGGAAGGGCTTTGCAGATTATCGAATCTGACGGAAGCGGGATCACCATTTTGTAGTGTGGTGGTCGATTTGTAATCAAATCCGAAGGGAGTGGCACTACCCGCCGCTAAACGAGTTTTCAATACGTCCTGACCGGTGAAGCTCGTGTTTAACAGCAAACGAGCGCGGTATTGCATGGCGGCCTGGGAGGCGGGGCTACCGGCACCGACCGTATCGGTGACAGCGAAGATAACTTCCCCAGCTAATTTGGTGGTGGTGGAGAATTGGTTATTTTCGAGGAAAGACACCCGGCTTTCTAAGTTATCAACTCTAGCTCCCAACGCCGCTAACTCAGCTTGGAACTCATCCATCAAGCGCTTGAGGGCATCTAAGTCTTCCTTGAGGACGTTGACACCATCTTGAATTAAACGTTCCATGACGTTTAAGCAAGCGTTTAAACCAGCCGCAAATTCCCAACGGGTTAAAGCTCGGTCGCCGCGGAAGGTGCGATCGGGATAACCAACAATACAACCATAGCGTTCAACTAAACTTCTTAAAGCCTCGAAAGCCCAAGCGGTGGGGGAAACATCCCGCAGTTGGTTAACGCTGGTGACTTGATCGATGGTGTTGCCCTGTACGGGTGCAACTTGACCTTCGTTACCGTACTGTTCGATCTGATTGAGTAATTCGCCAGTTCCTGCAGCGTTGTCCTGAACTTGAGCGATTTCTAGATTGTTAAATTCGGTAGAAACACTGGTAGATTTGGCGGGATCGAAGCTACTAGCATTAGCGGAAGCTACTAGGGTAGCCCCTAAAATCGCTGGGCTAACCAGCAATGATTTCCAGAACATTCTTAACATGATGGTTTTTTCCTCACACCTTATAGGTTGACTACACAGTTTGACGACGCATATAGCCTTTCTATTCTTTTGCCATTATACACAATTTAATTACTTAGGGAAAGATGCGATCTCATTTTTTTGCCTTGACCAGTTGACAAAGTGGCCACTCTGTCGCCCCTAACGGCACTTAAACAAAAACTAAGAGTTGACACAGCGGCGAGGATATCAAAGTTTCTCCAATTTGCGCTTACGACCGATTGAGTAAAGAACGCCCAGAACGGCTCCCAAAATTAAATAAGCCAGCAGCGTAGGAATCACCTGCTGCTGTACGTCATTCAAAATAGCGATAAAAAAGGCTAAACCGACATTGCGAGCAACAGAGGAAATCGCGAGAATCGATCGCTGATCATCATCGGGACCGCCTAGAGCGTGTCCTATCCCTAGAGAGGCGATTACCATAATCAGAATTGCAACCAGTGGCAATCCCCAAACTTTCAACAGTACAGGAAATCCCAAAAGACCGACTAAGATAGCTAAGAGCAAAAACAAACCATTAGCCATAAAAGTTAAGGGTTTGGCGATCTTTTCGGCCAATTTGGCGGCGAACTTTTGCATCAGAAGCCCGATACTGACAGGCAAGAACTGCACCATGGCGACTTGCTGGGCTACCTCTAAAATGGTTACATTCTCTGAAAGCCTCTCAAAGAGGGTGGTAAAAATAGCCAAGGTAAGGGGCGTAATCACAACCGCAAGTAAAGCCAGGGTGAGTTGGAGACTGGCTGAGTAACGGAATCTGGCTCCCGCCATTTGCGATCGCTTGGTAGTTAGAGGCGCACCAGGGGAAGCTGCCAAAAATGCCAATCCAGCCATCACTTCTGGGGGTAAGTTAAATAGTTTTAACAGCAGGAAAACCAGCAAAGGCACCAGCACGACAACGGCTAGGAGCGCCCGGAAGAGTAAAGCGGGTTTGCGCCAGAGGGAGAGCATTTTCTCGAAAGAGAGAGCGATCCCGATGGCTAACATCAGCGAAAAAATCGTGATTTTAACAAGGATTAGCAATATTGGCTTGACTTCGAGAGATATAAGGGGGTTCATCGGCGGTCAGATTGCCATAATCAGGGATTAAGTTGCGGCTTAAGACAGAACACTGTGGAAGGGACGGGGAGACGAGGAGAGGGGAGATACTTGCCCAACTCCCCCATTCCGAAACTGTTCCGCTTGAAACCGGTAGCCCTTCACCGTTGCCAGGGGTGACTGCCATTGCCGCTCAACCTCCAGACGTATCTGCCGGCTCTGGCTGCTCGAACGAGTTCTCAGTGGGCGTAACTGACTCCGCCGGCTTGCTTACTGGCAAGATCTCAAAGTCCGGGGTGAACTGGACTAAGAGGCTCTGGAGTCGCACCAAGACCTGAGCATCGCCCTCTAGCTTCACCTTCCCTTGGCCAATCAGGGCAGGAAATGTGGCTATCCCAGCCATAATCAACTCCAGGTCGCTACGGTCGATCGTGATGGTGAGATCAGGATTTTTTGCCTGGAATCCCTTGATGTTTGTCAGGGTTGAATTACTCATTTCCACCGCAAATTTCTCACCGTTGTCCGGTGTGAGCAAATTGATGGTGAATTTCATCCCTTGCGCTTTCTGGCTATCTAGACGAATGCCGATGAAGTCGAGCCAGAGTTGGGTGGACATGGCGCGAACCGTATCGGGGGTGACTGTCTTGGCCGTGACCCCCGTGGGGAAGCCATTTCGTAGTTCGTAAGCGGCGGCCAGAAAGCTGTTGCGGACACTGGGGCTTTCTTTCTGGTAGCCAATCTGCTCAAACACATCGCCCAGTAGGTCTTTAGCTGCCTGGTTCTGGGGTTCAGCATAGACCAGCTTGTTCAGTATCTCCATGGCTTCGCGGTATTGGCCTCGATCGTGCAACTCCTGACCTTTGGCCAGAATCTTCTCCGCACCCCCCATCATCTCGACGTAGAGCGGAGCCGATTCCCTCGGTGACAGCGGAATTAATGTGGCTGGATTGGCATCCCAGTAGCCCAGGTAGCGGTTAATCACGGCACGGCTATTGTGTTCCTCAGAACCGTGGTAGCTGTGGGCAGCCCACTGTTGCTGCAAACTTTCGGGCAGCTTGTAAACATTGTGGATTTCATTAATGGTCACGCCCTGGTTAGCTTGGTGCAGCACCTCGTTATGCAGATGGGCATAGGCATCCCGCTGGGTTCGCATGACTTCCTGAATGCGATCGTTGCCCCAACGGGGCCAGCTATGGGAGGCAAACATCACCTCCGCTTGCTGCCCGAACCTATAGAGGGCTTCATTAATTTTCTTCGACCACTCCAACGCATCCCGCACCAATGCACCCCGCAGCGTGTAGATGTTGTGGATCGTACCGCAGATGTTTTCTGCTGCCCAGAACGCTTTCCAGTCAGGGAAATAGGTGTTCATCTCGGCGGGGGCTTCGGTGCCTGGCGTATTCTGAAATACCATCTTCACCCCGTCGATGGTCAATTCCTCAATGTCCTGCTCGATGTAACGGGTGGGTTCAATCAGCCCGGTGTTGCCCGCTGCGGTGTTCTTGCCGATCGACTGATCTACATGGCCGAACGGGCTGCGCGGCAATAGCAGGCCGTACTGAAAGAATGCCCGGCGGACCATCGCCGTCCCCGAATAGACGTTTTCGGCGATCGCATATTCCATGAAGCCAACGGGGGCGATAATCTGCACCTTCCCGTTCTTCACATTCGCCTCATCCACCACACCGCGCACCCCGCCGTAGTGATCGACGTGGGAGTGGGAGTACACGACGGCGGCCACACGACGGTGTCCCAGGTGTTCATTGACCAGTTCCAGAGCGGCTTTAGCCGTTTCCTTACAGGTCAACACATCAAATAGAATCCAACCTGTATTGCCCTTGATGATCGTCATGTTGGCCAGGTCGAACCCTCGCACTTGGTAGATTTTGTCCGGCAAGACTTCATAGAGTCCGTAGGCCATGTTCAGAACTGCCTGGCGCTGCAATGAGGGGTGAATGCTGTCGAAAACGCTGTCAAAGCCGCGCAACAGGAACTCGTAGCTGCCCATATCCCAAGCCACGTTACCCGCCTCTGCTATGATTTGTTTGTAAGGTGGGGTGGCAATAAAGCCTTTTTGGGCCTCTTCAAAATCCCGTTTGTCCTCGAACGGCAGGGTCTGGCGCCAACCGTTCTGTAGTTCGATGGTGAACGGGGAGGGCATCTTGCCTTTTGGATCGAAGTGCTTGTTTTTCATAAGGAGTGGTAGGTAATTAATGCGAACAAAAACAGGGACAAGACCATGAAAAAAAGAAAGATAGCCAATACACTGCGTAAAGCCTTGCTAGAAGATGGCAAGATGGAACGCGCTCTCTATGAATACGAATTAGAAGAACACCTAGACTACTGGTACGAAGGTCTCAAGTCCGACCGTGATCAGTTTGTCTTTGCCATCACGGAAAACTCCGGTCACGTGGCAATGGTATTGATTACGCCAGATAAAACTATCTACGTCAATGAGGAAGCGAGAGAGAAACTAGCTAAATTCTGGATAAAAGCTTATGAGAATAATATAAATCAACTCATTCCCATGATGGCAGAGAATTTGGCCAATGATATTATCTCGGTGACAGGCGTTAAAATGGTGTCCCCAAACCAGAAGCGACGCTGGGTTAGTTTGCGCCCGTAGAGTTAAAGTCAAGAAAGGCTCACTTAGGAAAAAATTGGTATTACTTCTGGTTCTGGGGTTCCCAGATGACGGGAAACCCTCAAAAACTATCCGCCCTTACCAATTGCTCGGTAAGGGCGGTGTAGCGGGTCATCGGAATCGACACCAGACTGCCGGAAGGAACTCCAGCTAGTCTAAATCTTGTTTAGACGTGGGGTCTAGAGAACAGCCCCGGCGCACAGCCGGCTATTGTCGATTAGGAGACCCATGCTTTTACTACTTTCTACCATCGACATCACCTCCTGTATCCCTTAACGGATTAATTATTGAATTTATCTGTAATTAGCTTAACGCAGCTGTGCGGAAAAAATCAAGGCCGGCAGCTAAAAATTTTTTCGGCAGGCTTAGTTGGCCCCCAAAATGTAGGTGGAGATAGGAAGCGTGCAGATTCTTACCTTGCCACCCTTCGGCATTGATAGCACTTTTGGGGAATGCTTGCAGTTGATAAATCGGTGCGTCGCTCACCCCGCTTAATTGGGAGCGATGGAATTCATGGCCGCGCACTGGTTGACCTGGTTTGAGCAGGATCGTCTCCTGTTTGGCGATGGCTTG
>NZ_JASJFF010000659.1:0-3024 GCF_030065435.1 Microcystis sp. M53603_WE2 | reverse complement strand
TTTCGTCTTTTGATTATTCCGCCGCCGCAGATGGTCAACAATATGCGTATTGGCACAATGCAAGCTTATATGGTGGCCGAACCCTGGAACACTAGGGCGATTACCGGTAACGAAGGGGTCGGTTTTACCTTTGCCCAGGGACGGGAAATCTGGCAAGGACACCCCGATCGCATTCTAGCGGTGATGGAGTCTTTTATCGAAGAAAACCCGAAAACCTATCGCTCTTTAGTCAAAGCGATGATTGAAGCTTGTCAGTATTGCGATCGACCTGAAAATCGAGAGGAAGTAGCGACGATCATTTCTGGGCGCTCGTTTACAGGGGCAAAACCACAATTTACCCGCCCCGGCATCGTTGGGGATTACAACTATGGGGGTTTCGATGATCGAAAACGTCTGGTTGAGGATCTAGCGACGACAATTTTTTTCGCCATGCCGAAAGATATTGCCAAAGCCGATCACGATCATTCTACCTTTCTCTGGCAATCCGAAAGTCTTTGGTTAATCACCCAGGCCGCTCGCTGGGGACAGATTGCTGAAATACCCAAAAATGCGGAAGAAGTAGCTAAAAAAGCTTGGAAAACCGATTTATACCGTCAAATCGCCGACGATATGGGTATTGTTTGTCCCAGCGAGGATTATTACGTCGTACCGCCGGGGGACTTTATCGATCAAAAAGCTTTTGATCCTAGCGATCTCGTCGGTTATCTCAACAGTTTTGAAATTCGCGCCAATTCACCTCAATTCTTTTATTTGCAGGGATAATTAATTATTATGGCCCAATTCTCCTCTGTTCCTAACTCGCTCTCAAGTTCCTTTTCCGGGGAGGAATTTTTAGAGATTAAAAATATCGTTAAAGCTTATCCTAAGGCTGATGGCGGTAATTTTGTTGTTCTTGATGGGGTGAATCTGACTATTGGTTCCCAAGAATACATTTCGGTGATCGGTCATTCCGGTTGCGGCAAATCGACGCTTTTAAAAATTATCGCCGGTTTAGAACAAGCCTCCTCGGGACAGGTCACTTTAGAAGGAAAATTAATTCGTAAACCGGGGGCTGACCGCATGATGGTTTTTCAGCATTATTCTCTTTTACCCTGGTTGACAGTGCGAGAAAATATTCGCTTGGCGGTGGATGAAGTTCTTAAAAGTGCTAGTAAAGTTGAAAAAAATAGCCTTGTTAATGAACATTTAGCTATGGTGCATTTAACGGCCGCTGCTGATAAATATCCCGAAGAAATCTCCGGCGGAATGAAGCAGCGGGTGGGCATCGCTCGCGCTTTGGTAACTCGACCGAAAATGCTATTGATGGATGAACCTTTTGGGGCTTTAGATGCTTTAACTAAGCGAAAATTACAACAGGAAGTGCTGAAAATTTGGGAGAGTCACCGGCAAGCGGTGATTATGATTACCCATGATGTAGATGAGGCAATTTTCATGTCCGATCGCATTGTTTTAATGACCAATGGACCCCATGCTAATATCGGTGAGATTTTAACAGTGCCTTTTCCCCATCCCCGGGATCGTCACGCCATGCGAGAAACTCAAGAATATTATGATTTAAGAAATCATGCTCTCGATTTTCTAGAGCGTTATTTTACAGCCGATGAATAGGCGGTGAAAAAGTCAGATAATATCTGTAGGGGCGAAGCATTCGGATGGGAAATCTCCGGTTTCAGCGATAGGTTATTGCCCGAATGCTTCGCCCTTTTTCTATTAAGATTGGGTCAGGGTAGCCAATTCTAAGGCTAAAGGATCAACCCGGCGTAAATTTGCCCCTAATGCTCTTAATTTACCCTCTAAATTATCGTAACCTCGATCGAGGTGATGGAGTCCCTGCACAATAGTAGTCCCCTGGGCTGCCAATCCTGCCACCACCAAAGCTGCCGAAGCGCGTAGATCCGTGGCCATCACCGGCGCTCCAGAGAGGAAAGGCACACCGCGCACTAAAGCCACATTTCCTTTGACCTTGATATCTGCTCCCAGACGCTTTAATTCGGCCACATGACGCAGACGGTTTTCAAAAACCGTCTCATTAACCACGCTACTGCCCTCGGCTAAAGTTAATAGAGCCATAAATTGGGCCTGCATATCCGTGGGAAAACCGGGATAGGGCAGGGTTTCCATATCGGTGGCTTTTAAGTCTCTAGGGATAATCCGGAGACGATTGGGACCATCTTCCACCACTTCCGGACCGATTTCGTGCAGTTTGGCAATTACCGAAGCTAAATGGCTGGGAATCACGGGATAAAGACTAATTTCTGAGTGGGTAATCGCCCCAGCTATCAGTAAAGTCCCGGCTTCAATGCGATCGGGAATGATACTGTAATCGGTACTGTGCAGACGGGAAACTCCCTCGATGACAATTGTATTGGTCCCAGCACCGCGAATTTTTGCCCCCATGGAAACACAAAAATCGGCTAAATCAATCACCTCTGGCTCCTGGGCCGCATTACCGAGAATGGTTTCCCCGAACGCTAAAGTCGCCGCCATCATTAGGGTTTCCGTCGCTCCCACACTGGGATAATCCAGATAAATATTCGCCCCTTTCAGACGACCATTACCCTTAACGCGGGCGTGTACCATGCCGCCATCGATTAATACATCTGCACCCATTGACTGTAGGCCTCTAACGTGCAGATCTACTGGTCTGGCCCCAATGGCGCAGCCGCCGGGGAGGGGAACTTTTGCTTCTCCTAAACGGGCTAAAATCGGTCCGATGGCGAAAAAACTGGCTCGCAACTGGGAGACGAGATCGTAGGGTGCTTGAGCTTGTTGGAGGTCTCTGCCATCAATCTCTAGTCTATCTCCGGTGCGACGGACTTGCACGCCCAAAGCCGAGAGAATTTGACTCATCCGCTCGATATCGGCCAGGGCAGGTACATTACCAATCTGGCACTCGTCGGAGCAGAGTAAAGCTCCCGCCATAATCACTAGAGCGGCATTTTTGGCACCACTGATCTTGACTTCACCCTTGAGAGAGTGACGACCTTGAATTTCTAAATAGGGATGCTCGGTATCGATGGTCAT
>NZ_JASJFF010000944.1:0-1400 GCF_030065435.1 Microcystis sp. M53603_WE2 | reverse complement strand
ATCCCACATTCCGCACCCTAGTCGTTGAAATCAAAAGTTGCTCTAGCCCTTGTATAGTAAGACTTTTAGCGATTACTAAGAATTATGAAGTGTCACACTCTAGTTAGCGATCGCCAGCTTAATGAGAGTTTATCTCAATAATTTGGTATCAGAGTTATCAGATTTTTAGGGCTAATTGTGCATCTGCTGGGCAACCAAATTAGCCTGTAATTCAGAGCCGGCAATCGTTTTGACGATTTAGATAAAATTTTCAATGTGACACTTTAGGGTGCGGAATGTGGGCTATATAGATAGGATTGAATATTTTCATAAAAAATCCTCTTGAAAAATATTTTGATCAACCTTAACTTTAAGGGGTACATTAATTTATTTTTAGGGCCATGGCCACCAAATCGCCAAAATTATTCGAGTCATTGCGGTCATAGACCGCAATGACTGTCACTACTGTTAGCCTCACCCTAGCCGCTGCTTCTGGTGCTAGTGCCGCAACAGTGTTCGGTTTCCAAGACGCTTACGATCCCATTAACTGGACATTTACCAATAGTAATGCCGACGGGTTCGTCAATACCGGCGGCGCTCCCGCGTCCATTAGCCTGACTGGGGGGAACAATGGTTCTGGCGGTTCTGGAACCACAGACTACACCACCACTGCGGCTGCGGCTGGGACGGTGACGTTTGATTGGAACTATTCGACTGCTGATGGGCCTTTCTGGGATCCCTTCGGATATCTGCTCAACGGCAGCTTCACCCAAGTAACTAATGATGGGGGAGGTGTTTTCCAAAACGGGACATCGACGTTTAACGTCCTAGCTGGCGACAGCTTTGGTTTCCGTATTTTCACTCGCGACAACCTTTTTGGACGGGCTAGTGTGACGATTTCTAACTTTTCTGCCCCTGCCCCTGTTCCCGAACCGTCAACTGTGCTGAGTTTGCTGGTACTAGGAGGCTTAGGCGCTGGACTGAAGTACCTTAAGCGGAATTGATATCCCAAAAAACAGGGGACTAGGAGTTGACCTCTCCTCCTAGTTCCCAACTTGATTAGCTGTTGACTGTCTGCGAGTGCCAGAGTTTGGAGCGGGGAGAGTTGCACAATTCTGGTTTTAAGTCAATAGCCTTTACAAAACTTCAAAAATTGCAACATAAAAAAATGTCACCACTAGCGGCTTTTTTTGGGCAAGAGAATCGATATAGTCCCCTGATTGCCTTGGTTTTCCGTTGATTTAAAGCTTAAAGGTTAAACTAAGCCCACAGCATACCACGATCATACCATATTATTAAATGTAGGCAACCCCGATTTACAGCCAAATTTTGGCAAATTCTGGGAAAATCAAAATCTTGTAACTTACTTGTTACATTGAACTAATCGCCCCAAATATTTAAATATTTTAATTATTTACCTT
>NZ_JASJFF010000615.1:0-6980 GCF_030065435.1 Microcystis sp. M53603_WE2 | reverse complement strand
TCTATCTTTCTCTAAAAAAATGGAGAATCACGTTGGGGAGCCCTTTGGTATTTTATTCATGACTACAATGCACAGCAAAGCAAAGGATTAAGCCGCCATCACTACTACCGAATCACCACCGGTTTAGAGTGGACCGGCAGATTTAATGGGAGCGAGGGGGACAAATTGACCATTTTTGACCTGTAGAATCAAGTAGCGGCGATCATCAGGATTATTATTCATGTTGCGGACACCATTCTGATCAAATGTAACAGTGCCAGTCATTCCTTCGATAGAAAAATCGTTTCTTAAAACTTGATTTAATGATTCTCGAGCGAATTTTTGTCCTTGTTGGTATAACTGTCGCAAAGCGGTGAGGATAACTTTAGTCGCATCGTAGGCCATGGGAGTGCGCCAAACATTGATCTTATTTTGCCAAAAACTGTGGATATAATTATCTTTTTTGAGATCATACCAAGGCACGGTGATAACTAAATTTTCTACTCCTTGTTTACCTTCTGCAAGGGTGAGATAACTTTGAAAAGTGGGTGAACCTAAAGTTACTAAGTTTAACTGTTGTGCGGGACGTTGCTTAAAGATACTGACGGCTCTTTTCAGATCGTCAATATAGGGAGCAACCATGAGAATATTTACTTGGTATTGAGCGATTTTTTGATAAATTTTCTCTTGATCTAAATTATTTTTTGGTTCGATATTGCAGTCAAAATCTGCATCTTTAATGACTTTTTGAAACTGCTGACCGAGAAGAATGTTTCTATATTTTTGAGCGAAGTTATAATTATCCCCAGAGCGATTATCGTAACAAATTAAATTAGTGGGGTTTTGGATAATTAGCTTGTCAGTTTGTTTGCGGATGTATTCACTTAAGGTTGTGGCAAAAGTTTCCAGATCGGGAACCATCTTATACACATAGCCATTACCGGAGATTTTCGGGGAAAAGCTGGTGGGAGATAGGGCAACAATTTTCCCTTGTACATAGCTATCTTTGGCCGCTTCACTAGCAGCAGAAGCATTATGACCAACCACTGCTATAATTGACGGATCTTTAACAAATTTTTCGGCTCGATCTTTGGCATCTACGGGGCTATTATTATCATTAGCGACCACTACCTGTAGAAAGTGAAAATCGGGGTTGTTGGCCTGTTCATCATTTAACTCCTGTTGCAATAAAGCAATACCTCGTAAAATTTCTTGAGCTATTTCTGGATTATTACCAATAGGAACACTGGTGGCAATTTTTAAGGGATTTCTGTCTTGATGAGCCGCACGAGCGTTATTATAATAGATGCGAATCTCTGGATTATTGGGCAAGCGATCGAGGGATTTTTTAAAAAGCTGAATTGCTTGTTTATATTCTTTGTTTTTAAAAGCTTGTCTTCCCCGTTCAATACTGTTATCTTGTCGGTTTGTCTTTAATAATATTTCTTCACCTAAGCTAATTTCTGGGTATTTACTAGCATCATCGGAAAATACTCCTCCCCAATATAAAACTGATAAAGTTACCAGAAGACTTAAAATAAATAACAGAGCTTGTTTCCAGCGACTAGATAGACGTAAAGGCCAACTTTGCTCATCATTATTTTGGTGATTTTCCTCCGTATTTTCAGGGGGTAAAGGTAAAATTAACGGTGGTTCTTCAGGATTTTCTATCAAACGAGGCAGTAAAGAAGAACTAGCAGCATCCTTCTCAAATTCATGTAATCTTAATTCTTGTCGAGCGCTTGTTAAGGATTCCTGTAGGGATTTATGTTCAAGAAAATTGGGAAGAAAAACTTCTAGAAATCTCAAAGCAACCCGCACAGCGATGGGTTCTTTCATAACAATAATATGGGGTACTCCGATATTAGCCAACTGACGACCAATACCTAACCCATCGCAGGAGTTACAGATAACAAGTTTTAAGCCTTTTTTAACAGCTATTTCTAGGGAATTTCTTAAATTATGTTCAGGAGATAAAGCCGTATCATTATCAATGATAAAAACTCCATCATGTCCGTCGCTACTGGTTTGACTATGACCTAAATAAACTACAATATCCCATGGATTTTTGATCAACTCATTGTGAATATTTATCGTTGAAAGAGGAACTTCTGAACTGGGACTTAATATTTGTATATAAACCTTATCTGGGTTTCCTAGTGCCGTTTGCAAACTGGATAAACACAGGGAATTATGCTCGTTTTCGATGTCAATATTACCCAAAATTACTAAAACATGAATTGGAGGAGTAAGGTTAATTATCGGAGGATTTCTCTGGATAGTAAGAGCAATTTCCACATCATTCCACCAATCCCGTAAAAAATTCCAACACTCCCAGGGAATTTGTTGTAAATCAAAGTGGGTAGTTTGGATAAAAAATCTTACTTCTGACTCAGTACCTATATGGAACAAGATACGATTTTGTATCGAACTCAGAGAACTGGAATTTAGCCATTCATTTAAGCTATCTTTTAAAGTTTGAGTGGCTTTTCTGAGGTTGTCTCTAGGATCACCTACCGCTGCATGGGTGATCATACTATGAGGAACGGTAATTCCTAAACTGGGTTGACTTTCTACCCAATGATAATAAGCTCGACGATAATTTTGCAAAGCGGCAGCAATGTCAAGGCTCGGGACTAATTTCCCCTCAGCAAAAGGTGCTATCAAGAGATGATTGTCACGAATTTCTAGAGTGACGGAAAATCCCGTTTCAAAACTGCCATCACCAATTTTCAGAATCACAACTCTGCTCATGTCTTTACCCTTGACATTTTCTGCTATCTCTATTAAATCCTAAACTGCTCGGTAATGCTACTGTCCCCTAAACTTAGGTTAACATTAAAGCGATCGTCGGCATCAGCTAGAAAATAAAGCTGTAGATAGCTATCTAAGGGTTTCTCCCTTGCTATTGCTTCTAAACTGGGGATTAATTGGCCTATTTCATCGCTAATTTGCAAAGATAAACCGGGGGGTAGTTTGGCAAAATTGTCCATGGCATAGGCACGAATTAAGACAGCAATTCTCTGGTGACTGGTCGATAAAACTCCCACCATTAAAGCGATTTTATAACCCATTAATTGACTACCCACATCGAGCATTTTGCGGATAGCAGCATTAGGATAATGAGGATCGATATTCCAGAGATATTCGGCCGCTTGCCAGCGAATAGTTTCATCTTGGGTTTGATGTTGCAGTTTTGCTAAAGCTTCCTCTGGGGTTAAATGTTCCGAAAATTCCACCTCTTTTTGACTAGCATACAGTTGTCTAATTTCTCGCTGAATATCTGTCAGAGATTCTCGGCTGCTGATTTTTTCAGCAGCCAACAAAAAACCCGGATTAATTGGACGATAATTGTCGATAGTGCTGAGGATTTCCTGCCATTTTTCGGTAATAATTCCCTGCAACCATTGACTAAGTTTGGTGGGGATTACCTCTAAACGCTGCTGATAAAGTTTTTCTCGCCATTGTTGATTATTCAACAAAGCTAACCACTGCTGACAACTAATATCTAATCTCGGAGAATAGGGTGAAACTTGACCTAACTTTTTAATTAAATTTTCTGCTGTTGCTGGCGATAAGTTTGCTAAAGATTCGAGTTTTCCTTTTTCACTCTCTCCCTCTAAACAACTCTGCCAAAGAATATCTAAATCATCAATTATTTGCTCACTGTCCAAATAATATTGATGGTAAATTGGATCGTATTTTGCGAGACTTTTAACATCTTTTCTGGATATAAAACCCCAGATATTGAGAAATTTTTCTGCTAAATCTACCTGCACCCCTAGATAAAAATCGGCCGCTAAATCGGGAATATCAACCCATTCTTGCTCTATTGTCAATCCCTCAATGTCAATCGCTTGACTGGGAATAGTGGTAACTTTTTTATCTTCAATTTGCCAAGTAAACCCGTTAATAAACTCCCAAAGATACTGATGGTTTTCAGGTATTATTTGAAGGGAACAATCAAGATTATCTTTCAGCCAATTGCTTAGGCATATTTGCACTAAGTAATTAATCAAAGCCTGATTTTTGGCGGTTTGATTAGAGTATTGACCGAGAATCGATCGAGCTTGTTTAATCTCTGTTTCCGAAAAAGTTAGCCAAAGGGATTTCGGGTTAATTTGTTGCAAAATATCGAGGTTGACTTTCATGGTATCTCCTAACAGATTAGATTTGAGTTAAGTAGGACTGACAAAAATATTCCAGATAAGCATCGATCTCTTGTTTTTGCCGAGATTGTAATTTAATCTCATTTAACAAAATAGGACAATCTTTGCCTTCCCTTGCACAGAGTAGCTGATAAATTTTTTTACATAATTGGGTTATTTCTCGACTAATAGTAGATGAGTGAACTCCCAATCGATTAGCGATCTGTGCTTGCGTCATCTTTTGATGATAGTAACAATATACAATCTGTTTAACTTCATCCTCAAGAGTGATTAATAACTTATTAATATCTTCCTGGATTTCTTGCTGTTGTAGTAAATCTTTACTTGGCTTCTTGCTGGGGATATTTTCCCAAAAGTAATTGCTATTATCGTCATAATTAGTAGGCTCAAATTTAGAGTAAGGAGGATCGATATGATTACGCATTATCTCCCCTATTTGATTGAGTTTTGCTTGCACTTCCTCAACGGTGAGAATAACTTGCGGTTGTAACTGCTGTAGGCGATCGATTACTTGTTGCCAATCCTCCTCTTGCCACTTATCCAATGATCTAAGAGAAGCTTTTTTAACCTCTCGAAAACAGTTAAATATTAGCAGATGATTCTCGTTAAAGATACCCGATGTTCGTAAAACTTTTTGAATTTTATTCGCACTAAAAAGACTGACTATACCGAGATTAGTCCTGCCAATCGTTTTATACTCTCCTCGCAGGAAATTATAGAGAGTATTTCTTAATTTTTTATCTGTCCATTTTTCTAAGATTAAGCGAAAAAATCCCGGTTTGGTCTTGTTATCCTGAAAATTACCGTAAAAAATGATTGCCGTAGAAAGCAAATTCAGCAAATAGTAGAAGAGGGTTTCATAATCAGCATCGATCCGATGGCCGACATTTTGATAGACCCTTTGAGTTACCATACAGGAGCGATATTGTAAGAAAACCATCCAATGGGACTTGACTAATTGGTTATTAGGATCATTCTGTAAGCATTGCCACAGATAAAAATACACCGCTTCATCATCGGCCACGCTTCCAGCGATCGCATCGATCAATTTTCTTAATTGTGGCACTTCGCACCAGAAAACTCGATCGCCTTCAATGGCTTTAATAGTAGTATAAAAGTACCTAACGCTCATTTCTATCACCGGCTACAGGTATCTGATATCTGATTAGGTAAAAACCGAGGATTTTCTGCAAGAGTAGCAAACAAATTGAGCGATTGCCTTGCCAAGCGCACCTCTTTCTCTGACAATAGATGAGGGACTGATGAGAAATTATCAGTTATGCTGAGACAGCCTTAGCAAACCAGTACAAGACTCATAAATTCACTCTGAGCTGCCACAAATAGCCGTCATATCAACTTCTAGGACAAAAATTAGGAATGCGAGTAACTTTTACCGAAAATCAGGGTTTTAGAAAGGAATTGAATAAACGGGTTGATGCTTATTTTACCGAAAACGGCATCCCCACCAGAGATAATTTGGCCATGTACCTGAAGACGATCACGATTTTAACTTGGGTAATTGCCGCTTGGCTATTTGTACTTTTTGGTCCGGATATCTGGTGGCTAAAAATTATCGGTTGTCTGGTTTTAGGAGGAGGATTAGCAGGAATCGGTTTTAGCATTGGTCATGATGCAAACCATGGCGGCTATTCTAGTAAAAAATGGGTTAATTCTCTCCTTGGCATGACCTACGATTATATCATCGGTACTTCCAGTTATCTCTGGCGTTTTCGTCATAATTATCTCCATCATACCTACACCAATGTTTTAGGGTACGATGTGGAAATTCACGGCGATGGTATCGTGCGAATGACTCCCCATGCCGAGCATAAATGGTATCATCGTTATCAACATTTATTTATCCCGATTCTCTACGCTATAATTCCTATCTATTGGTCATTCTCCGATGTGCGCTCCATCCTCTTTTGTAATCGTTTTGGCGAGATTAAAATTCCCAATCCTAAACCGATCGATTTATTCGTTTTATTGAGCGGAAAAGTTGTTTATCTCTTTTGGTTTATTGGCATTCCTCTCTTAGTTGGTTATAGTCCCCTAGAAATAGCGATCGGTTTTCTCATTGCTTTTATGACCTATGGAGTGCTTGCCTGTCATGTATTTATGTTAGCTCACGTTTTGGAACCCGCCGAATTTATTCAACCCTCGGCAGCTAACCAAATCGAAGACGAATGGGCAATCTTTCAAGTGCGAACTACCGTAGATTTTGCTCCTAAAAATGCCTTTTTAAATTGGTATTTAGGGGGATTAAATTATCAAGTTGTTCACCATCTTTTTCCGCAAATTTGTCATATTCACTACCCAAAAATTGCCCCAATCTTAGCGGAAGTTTGCCAAGAATTTGGCGTTAATTATGCCGTTTATCCCACCCTGCGAGGTGCTTTAACTTATAATTATCGTTGGCTCAGACAATTAGGCAATAAACAAAGTAATTTCGATCTCAAATTAGCCAGCTAAAATCAGGAGTCAGGAGCCGGGAGACAGGAGGCAGGAGTTGAGAGTTGGAGTTTTAGGGAGTTGGAGTTTTAGGGTTTTGGGGTATTAGTTGAAATTTCCCCACTTCCCCACACCCTACACCCTACACCCTACACCCTACACCCTACACCCTACACCCTACACCCTACACCCCACACCCTACACCCCACACCCTACACCCCACTTCCCCACTTCCCTAACAAAAATGAACCTACCCAACTCGATTACCCTATCGCGACTCTTGGGACTGCCATTAATTTTATACTGGTTGCACCAAGGCACAGAAATCGATCGCTGGTTAAGTTTAATTATCTTTCTGATTGCTGCCAGCACCGATTGGCT
>NZ_JASJFF010000223.1:0-1199 GCF_030065435.1 Microcystis sp. M53603_WE2 | reverse complement strand
CCTGTTATTTGTCCCGTCGGTTTATGGTATTCTTGCCGTTCTACGTCAATCAGAAACTGGCAATAATAACCGTCAGCACGTCTAACAACTCTTACCCGTCTAATCTGTTGCTCTGAATAATAAACTAAGGTCTTTTGACTACACCATAAATCAAATTCTCCTGCTTTAAAGCCATCAGTGAACTTGATTTTACGTCGATCATCTGATAGTTTGTAGCCCGTTAGTTTATACTCAACCGAACGGTTATGTTTTTTGAACCGAGGAAACCCCTTTTTTCCCGGTATCTTAGCATGACAATTATGGTAAAACCTAGTAATTGATTGCCAGGCTCTATCAGCAGCCGATTGACGAGCTTGAGAGTTTAATTTATTAACCCATGGTGTCTCTTTATTGTTAGCTAGTACCGCGCAAAGTTTTTGGAGATCATTGCGGGTTGTCCCTTGATTGGACCGCCAATAACGAACACAAGAATTACGCACAAACTGAGAAGTTTTGATAGCTTCATCAAGCCGGTGATATTGCTCTGGTGTTCCGTTTTTTAGCTTTGCTTCTACGACTAGCATCTAACAATCCTCGACCCTTGGCTAAGTTAATTATAACACAGTTTACCCACAGATGGTGGAATTAAACCGATGCTCTGCGGTTGATATTCTGGTCGGATTTCATCCCCCGCAAAGGTGAGTATCTTGTCGAAAAATCTAGCGCGGGCATTCATCCGACATTTTAGGTAAAAAAATTAATTCAGCCGGTGTTACCGCTCCTTTTTCCGTGATGATAGCGGTGATTAAAGCGGCGGGAGTAACATCGAAAGCGGGGTTATAAAAGTTAACATCTCTAGGGCAAAGGGTAGTTGTCCCCACCTGATAAATTTCGGCACGATCGCGCTGTTCGATCGGTATCCCCGTACCATCCTTAAGGGAAAAATCCACCGTCGATAGCGGCGCGGCCACATAAAAAGGCAGATTATGAGCTTTTGCCACCACCGCAAGGGAATAGGTGCCGATTTTGTTAGCCGTGTCCCCATTGGCCGCAATGCGATCGGCCCCAACGATCACCGCATCGATCAGTTTTTGCTGCATACAGTGGGCCGCCATGCTATCGGTGATCACGGTGACGGGAATTCCCTCCCGCAGACATTCACAGGCGGTTAATTTTGCCCCTTGCAGCCGCGGCCGGGTTTCGTCTGCATACACTTGTAT
>NZ_JASJFF010000259.1:0-1664 GCF_030065435.1 Microcystis sp. M53603_WE2 | reverse complement strand
CCCTTATAGAGAAAGGCATTTAGCGATTTTTGTCAATTGTTTTTGCTCTAGAGCGAACTAATCAATTAAGTCTCTTGCCAGATAAGGATTTAGTCGATTTATGCCCCCCTATCGAACCATACCAAGTAACGAAGAACCATATTTTTTTATAGCCGGATAGTCGTTAATATTAATTCCCCTTCTTGTAAAAATCAACCATTTATTTTGATAATTAATCCGCCATTTACGCACATCATCACCCACAGCTAAAGGTTTAATAATCTCTGCACTTTTCGGGTCTTTAGCAATTAATTCTGCTCGTTTTGCACCATCAATCACAAAAGCTTGATTAAATCCAGTTAATACACCTCGATAAATCTGTCCGTTAACATACTCACCTAAAGTAATACCGGCTGCTGCCATTTTCTGTAAACGGTTAGCAGAGGACGCATCAGTTAATAACCAATTTGCTCCTTTAATCGCATCTTTTGGTAAATTCTGTCCAGTCTTTTTAATAATAGCTAAGACATCAGGATAAGGTTCTTCTAAGGATTTAACTTGAGTAAAAATCGGTAAATTACTAATTTTACTACTCTTTTGAGAGATAAAAATCATTGGGAAAGTGGCTGCGGTTGCAAAAACTGGCAACTCCCCAAAATCGGTAATACTTCTCACCTGACAAGTATCAGCGATATGCTGTCTTAACTTCTCCCCATACTTTGCCCGAAACCACTTATTAGAAGAAATAAAAGCTAACATTCCCCCAGTTTTAAGTAATTGTAAAGCTCTCGCATAAAAGAAACAATATAAATCCGATGTTCCCGTATAAACGCCAGGGAAAACCTGCTTTAAAGTTGGTTTTAAATCCTTAATTAATTCCTGTCTCACATAGGGGGGATTTGCTACCTGAATATCAAAACCTCCCTCCGCTAATACCTCGGCAAACTCCACCACCCAATCAAACCCTTTTGAGATAGCTTCCTTATCACTCGCAATCACAGAAGCACTGCCATGGGTTAATAAAGCAATCTGTTTCTTAACCTCATTAATCTCCTGTTCAAGACTTTGTTTATCACTGCCTAAATGCGCTCTTAAATACTTGGCTTTAGCTTCCCTAAACCGATGGATAAACTCCTCGCGCACCATCCCAGAACCTTGGGGATTAGGAGCAGTTAGACTATCTCCTGTTTCAATTTTAAACTTCAAATTGGGTAGCGGTGGCGGATTATCTCCCTCATATTCAACCGCTAAGGAAAGCCATAACCTTAAGCGAGCAATATTAACCGCAAAAGGATCGATATCAACTCCATAGATATTAGTTTCAATAATCTCTAACTTGCGCTGATAAACCGTTTTATAATCAATGCCTTTAGTGGCAAATAAACACTGACGCAAATCTAATAACTCATGCAACATTCCCAATAAATAAGCTCCACTTCCACAGGCAGGATCACAGACTTTGACCTGTTTTAAGGTTTCTAAAACTGCCTCTGGATTCTTTAAATTAATAGCATTATATTCGTCAACAAAAAGCTCAATCGCTTGGGAGCATCTCACTTATGCAATGAGTATTAATACTTATAGCAGTCAAAAACTAGAAAATCTTCAACTTGATCACAAAGAGAAATGAGATTATAATAGTTATAACTTACAATTCAGAATAGCTCTCGATGGGAGGAATAATT
>NZ_JASJFF010000310.1:0-3416 GCF_030065435.1 Microcystis sp. M53603_WE2 | reverse complement strand
TGTAAGTTTTTCTTTTCTTCTAAGTCTAGGAAATCTTTGGCTGGCATAAGTAGGATTTTTCTCAAGTTACTATTTCTATTTTAGGTGGTTTAAGTGCGTTTTAGCTTATCATTCCTGAATCAGTTTGTTAATTAATCGAGCCGTAGGTTGGGTTGAGCTATCATTATTGCTCTGGTATTACCAATCGGCTCAAAAGGCGAAACCCAACAAACATTGTGAAAATATTCCAGGAAGTTGTTGGGTTTCCTTGCGTCAACCCAACCTACGAGTCTTTATTCAGTGAACAGTTAACAGTTAACCGAGGTAATATATTACCTCCATTCAACTGAGAAATTAGAACCTACTAATCGCAGATAAACGATTCTTCCGGGCAAATTTCCTTTAAAGAGAATTTTTCCGTTAATGGGGACTCTAGAAGGCATATCTCTCATATATACTAGATCACGACCTATTCCTCCAATACGTCCCTCCGATCCCGTCAATTGCTTGCCGGTAGAATCAATGATGATAGAGTATTGGGGATAAAAAGTAAGATCTCTGACTTCCCCTAAGTTTGCAACCATAAAAGTACAAACTACAGAATTATTGTCTTTATTACAATTCTGAATCTCGAAAGCAAAACCATTGCTTACACGTCTCAAATTACGGGCTTGAGCAATATCATCGTGATTCTGATAGAAGTTAGAAGATAAAGCTGTAGTTAAGGCTAAAATTGGTAGCCATCTGAAAAATCCTTTTTTCATCACCATTCGCTACTCAGTACATAAGTGTTCGCCCCCTCGCAGCTAGGTGAAGCAACAACCCAACCCAACACCAAAGGCGGATAGTAGAACAATACACACTCCCCCCCCACAAATGTATCAAAAGCTACAATTTAATAAATCTTTATATTTCTCTCCCTAGCTTAGGGGTTGACAGAGCAGGGAGTCTCAGGTGTTTTCCGCTGTTTTACTGCTTCTCAGACGAACTATCGTCTTCCTTGAGTTATTGTGGCGCGGTCTGTCGGATTCGTCTTTGCGTTCATCTCTGTCTCGAAGTTGTTGAAGCGGATTGGCTCTGTTATTCTTTGTGTGATAAGTTTAACTTATATAGTGGTGATCGATCTCTGTGTCCTTTGTGTCTCTGTGGTTAGTTCCACTCACTGCCCCAAGACTGTATCTCAGAATACATTTTACCCACCAAACCTAAGAGAGCTGCGGATTCTCTATTTTGTTATAATTAGTGTCATTCGTTCGGTTTTGGCAGGGAAAAATATTCCGACACTTGCACAACTCTGACAATGTTAAGTACCTAAGCAAAATTAATTACACATATCGTAAGGATTCAGGTCATACAAAAAGCAGTCAAACCCATGCTGTGTAAGCATTTAGGCGAATTATGGCCAAATCCTCATTCTCATTAAGAAACGCTGAAAGGCTTAATTTTCGTGCTTATTGAGAATGAAACTGTTAGTTTAGCGAGTTCTGAGATTTGAGAAGCCGCTCTGTGACTGCATTTGAGGCACCTGAATCCTTACCACATATCTAACCACCTCTTGCATGAGTGCCCATCTTCACTAGGAAATTTATTTGGCACGACTACTTATTGAATGAAGATGTAAGATAATGCACAACCAATGACTGGCGATATGGAATCACTACAATCCAAATGAAATGGCATCACTAAAATATTGAAATGTTTTCTTAAACTGATTATTATATGAAGGAGATTGTTTTTTATCGTACCCAGTCAGGAGCCAGCCCCGTTGAAGATTTTTTAAATTCTCTGTCTGGAAAACAAGCTCAAAAAGTGTTGTGGGTGTTACGCTTAATTCAGGAGTTAGATTCTGTCCCGAGTCAATACCTGAAAAAATTAGTCAATACTGATGATATTTGGGAAGTGAGGGTTCAGATTGGCAATAATATATTCCGTCTGCTGGGCTTTTTTGGAGAAAGTGATTTAATTATTTTAACGAACGGATTTGCTAAAAAGACTCAAAAAACACCATCCCAAGAGATTAATTTGGCAGAGCAACGAAAACGAGACTACTTGAACAGGAGATTCGACGATGAGTGATGTAGAACAATATATTAACAGGAGAAAACAAACTGACAGTCAATTTTGCCAAGGCTTCGAGTCTGGTTATCTCAGTTTCAAGCTGGGAGTTATCTTATCACAGGCAAGAGAAGAAGCTGGACTGACTCAGGAAGAATTAGCGCGTAAGTTAAATTGGGATAAAGCAACGGTTTTCAACCTAGAAGAGAATGTGGAATCTGTCGGTATTTCTACTTTAGAAAAATACGTCAAAGCTTTAGGAAAGGAACTTATTGTGGAAATAAGATAGCGGCTTCTGTAGGTTGTAGATTCAGAAAATCCCGTCCCGCACCAACTAGCTGATAGACTGGGGATAAGCTGTACTGAATTTAAACTGCGTATTGGAATTTTTAGTACAAATGCTCGAACTTTCTCTCCCTGCTCCCTTCTCCCTTGCAGTCTTAACGAGCAATTCAGATAGTCAACAGCTTAATATCCCTCCAGCCAATCAGTTCATCTCCCTGAATCGGTGGAACTATTAGCTTTTCTAGGTTTGGCTAAGGAACAGCCCAACCCAACACCAAAGCTGTACGACAATAGAGTACACACAAAACTAAACTAAGCTGTAGCCTAAGCTACAATTTTATAAATCTTTACATTATTCTCCCTAACCAGCGATTCAGATTTTGGGGTTTTTGGGGAGTTCAAGAGCTTGGACTTGTACAATAAGGTTGTACAAGTATCCCCTAAAAATCATGTTAAGCAAAGAAACCACCTACTCTCAGGCGAGAATGAATTTAGCGAGTCTCTTAGATCAGGTGTGTGACGAATCTCAAATTATCGTCATTAAGCGTCGCAATCAGAAAAATGTGGCCTTAATTGCTGAAGATGAGCTTTCCAGTTTATTAGAGTGTGTTTATTTATTGCGATCTCCAGAAAATGCCCAACGCTTATTTCGCTCTTTAGCATGGACCCAGACAGAAGATGCAACTCCTCAAACATTAGCTGAATTGAAAGAGGAGTTAGGAATTGAGTCCTAAAAGAGAAAATAAGCCAGATAAACCTAAAAACAATCCTATTCATGATTATTTGCCCGTTTTTAGTCCTGATTTCAAAGCAGATTTAGCTTGGTGGTATCGGAACGAACCGAAAAAAGGCGATAAAATCTTAGACTTAGTAGCAGATATTTTGGATGGCGATCCGTTTACAGGATTGGGTAAACCCGAACCTCTTAAGTATATTGCTGCCGACACTTGGTCACGACGGATCGACTTAGAGCATCGTTTGGTTTATAAAGTCACAGGAAATAAGGTTTATTTTTTACAAGCTCGCTATCATTATCAATCAGGCTAAACTCAGACAAACCCATCAAGAACTGTTACAGGAGAAAGGGGACAAAGAAC
>NZ_JASJFF010000474.1:0-3186 GCF_030065435.1 Microcystis sp. M53603_WE2 | reverse complement strand
TCATAGTAGGGTTGATTCATAGTAGGGTTGATTCATAGTAGGGTTGATTCATAGTAGGGTTGATTCATAGTAGGGTTGATTCATAGTAGGGTTGATTCATGAATCAACCCTACCCTTAATAGATGAAGTGTGAGAAGACTTGGCATCATCCCCAGCATTAAGATAAATCCTATAAAATACTTTTAGTTTTTAAGAAGAAAGTCGGTAATCGGGGAAAAGGTGAGGAGAGAAAGCTTAGGAAAGCTGATAGGAGCCGTGACGTTGGGCATAATAATCGAGAATTGCCGTGACTAGAGTGCGATCGCTTTCCTGAAAAGTCTCGGTATAGTTAATTTCTAGACTACCGATCTGACTTTGATGATAATCGAATTGTTGGAACTGCTGGGGAGTGAGATGGGTTTCCACACCCTGAACCTGTTGTAAATGGCTGGCTAATTCTCGATAGATAGCCAAGGGCATTTGCGGATAAATAATGGTTTGTTTTTGTTGAATAGCAATCGATCGCACGGGTTTTATTCTCCTGATTCGGAAACATTATAGCTGATCGAGGCTTGCGGTGCGGCGGCCGGTTCGGGTACACCATCCCCTAAACGACGGGTAATAGTTCGACCGTATTGTTCTAGGACAATATAGGGATTATCGGGATTAGTATCGATCGCTTTAACTAAAATTAAACCATTAGAGAGAGTAGAACCCGGAATAACTCGACGTTCCGTGGCTTCTCCGGGGGCTTTCACGATCGCCATAGGAGTGGTAGGTAACTGGACGATGCCCGATACTTGCACTTCTTCCGCTTCCGTTGGTTGCGGTGGTGGTGGCGGCGCTTTAACTATCGGTCGTCTGGGAGTGGCACGATTACCTCCGGGTGCAGGTGCGGCTGCGGGACGATTACCTCCGGGTACAGGTGCGCCAGTGGCCGCTGGAGTCCCAGCTGGGGGTTTTTCCGCCGCTGTAATCGTAATATTTGGTTGTAGGGGAAAGGGGGCAAAGGGATCGCTGCGACCGCGATTAATTTCTGCCCGTTTTTGGTCAGGATCGGTAGCGGGAATCAATCCCGCTACCCTTGGGGGGGTTGGTTCGGTGGCCGGTTGCACAGCACCGCTAAAGGCAGGTGGTTGGGCAGCCGGGGGACTAGGAGAGGGGGTGGGGGTTTCTTGGCTGGGCGGTGGGGATTGATTAGCTTGGTTAGAAGCTGGACATCCCACCAACAATAAAGCGACACTCCCCACCGACAGTATTAGCGGCAATTTTTTCATAGGGAAACAAAGACAAAATGGCCCGGTCGGACAACCTTGGATAATAACATAACCTATCTTTCCCAGAAATCTAGGCTGATTACACGGGGAAAGTCAGGAACTTTGCCCCGCTAGTCCAGTTTTAATACTGACTACCGGATTTACGATGACCGATGGCGGTGACACCGTTACTATCCAAAACTTGACCCCGCTCGACGGTAGCATAGACTAACCAGCGATCGCCGCAGAGTTGTCGCTCTTTCACCGTACACTCTAGATAGGCGAGACTTTCGCTTAAAATCAGACAGCCATTTTCCCCGACTTGGGTTTCTAATCCCGTAAAGACATCGCCGCCAGATTTGATGCAATTGGAAAAATGGCGGCGTAAATTGCGCCCTTCCTTGAGAATATTCAAGGTAAAGGCGGTTCCCGAGTTAATTAGACGGTCGGCGGCTTGTTCGTCGGCAACGGCGATAATTAGCCCCGGGGGGTTAAAACTGGCTTGGGATACCCAAGAGGTCAAGAAACCAGCATGATCCTCGCCCTGACGAGTGGTGAGAACAGAAAGGGAACCGACGATCCGGCCAACGGCCTGGGCAGTGCGATCAATTTGTGTTTCGGTCATTCCCTGTTGGGGAACCCGCAATTTTTTGGTTTTTTTCAAGGTTCGGGCGAAGGTTTCTCCGGCTAAATAACCTGCTTGTAAACTGCTTTCTGTGGGGCTAAAACGCACGCGCAAGGATTCAAAACCGAGGCAATAATTGGCATCTTTGAGTTTAGTTTCAATTAAATCGACAGCTTCCCCACTCCAACCGTAGGAACCAAAAACCCCGGCTAATTTAGTTTTTGCTGCCGTGGAAAGAACGATTCCTAAAGCAGTTTGGATCTGGGTAGGAGCGTGACCGGCTAAGGTGGGAGAACCGATAATAAATCCGTCACAATTTTCGATCGCTTGACTAATTTCGGCGGGGGTGGCAAACTCACAATTTATTGATTCTACGGCCAGATCATTTTCTAATAATCCTCGTTCGATCGAGCGGGCCAGGGTGGCAGTATTTCCGTAGGCAGAAGCATATAATAAAGCCACTTGTAGAGGTCGAGTTTTTTGTTCTTGACACCAATAACGATAATCGTGGGCAAGACGACTAAGACTATGACGAATTATCGGACCGTGGGCGGGTGCATAATATTGGGCGGGAAATTCTTTAATTTTGTCGAGGGCTGTTTCTACCGCTTTGGATTGCACGGCATGGAGACAATCAAAATAATAACGACGATCCACATCTAATTCTTTCCAATTTTTATCCCAAAGAGCGTCACTGCACAGATGTACACTAAAGAATTTATCGCTGTATAAAATTTGGGTTTTTTGGTCAAAAGTGCAGATACCATCAGGCCAGCGCGGCGTAGGGACATTAATAAAACTGAGTTGATGACCTTGCCCTAAATCAAGGATTTCATCGCTTCGTATGCCCAAAATTTGGGCATCGGGAAAGGCATTTTTAAGGGTATTGACGGCAGCTTTAGAACAGAGGATGCTGATTTGATGGGTGGCGGCTAATAAGGCCTTTAAAGTGACGATACGGTTGGGATTAACGTGACTGAGAATCAGATAATCGAGACGATGTAAGGAGATATATTGACGAATTTCTTCTAAATAAATTTCCGTGAAGGATTCTCCAGGGGGATCGATTAAGGCGGTTTTATCGCCACAGATAAGATAGGAATTAGCGGTGGTTCCCCGTTGACGAGCATATTCTATTTCAAATTTTAATCTGTCCCAAGTACGGGAGCGAAAAACCCAAGTTTTATCGGCAATTTCTGCGGTTTGAACATCGCGGGAGCGATTATTAATAGCAGGATTGGGAATTAAGGTATTAGTGGTCATAATTGTTAAGTTGGGTGTGGGGTGTGGGGTGTGGGGTGTGGGGTGTGGGGTGTGGGGTGTGGG
>NZ_JASJFF010000628.1:0-4782 GCF_030065435.1 Microcystis sp. M53603_WE2 | reverse complement strand
CTCAAGGGGTGACAAAGGGGTTCAAAGGTAATCAAGATAAAGACTCTAGCCAAATGAACCCAAAAGAAATAGAGTGGTTGAGACAACCACCCAAAATTTCAATATGTTACCATCATTCTATCAGGCCTGTTTACAAGCCAGCTTGACACAAGCACAATATCTGACTCTACAAATTCTTATACTGCTCCTACAAAGCCATAGAACAGTACAATTGGAGAGATTGGCCGCCTTATTTCCCCAACCAATTACCTTTGAAAGCAGAAGAAGAAATTTACAAAGGTTTCTCAAGTTACCGCAATTAAGTGTAAAATTGTTATGGTTTCCGCTAATTAAACACATTATTAAGCAAGAGTTTAGCGAAAAAAATAAAAATCGACATCAAAGAAGAAAACTGAAAAAACTTAAGCATCTGGGACATCTATTATTGGTAATTGACCGAACAGATTGGAAAGGAAGAAATTTGTTTGTAGCTAGTGTTATTTGTGGAAAAAGGGCGTTACCTGTGTACTGGATATTGTTAGATAAACAAGGAAGCAGTAATTTAGGGAACCAAAAAAACTTTCTCAAGCCGGTATTAAAATTTTTGAAATCCTACCCAGTTGTCGTGATAGGCGACCGAGAATTTCACAGTGTTCAACTAGGAAAGTGGCTAGACGAAAAGGGGATAGCCTTTATTCTGAGACAAAAGAAGGGAACATCTTTGCTATTATCAGGTGAAGAAAACTATCAACCTCTAAAAGCTCTAGATATTCAACCGGGGACTCAGCATTTTTTTTCGGATATTTATCATACATCTGCTCATAAACTTGGCCCTTTTAATTTGGCCACTCGCTGGAAAAGACGCTACCGTAGTAAACAAGCCGAAGCTCCTTGGTATCTTCTTACTAATCTTGACTCTTTGGATGAGACTTTAAATTTATATGAATCTCGTTTTGGCATTGAAGCAATGTTCAAAGATTGTAAAACGGGAGGTTATAATATCGAGAAAACTAAAGTTAGCGAACCGCGTTTTTTAGCTCTTGTTTTATTAATTGCTATCGCCTATTCTTTAAATACAATACGGGGTCAACAACTCAATATTTTACCCCACCGTGTTTATATTTGTCGCCTCAAAGAATCTAATCGTTCTGCTGAAAGACATAGTGATTTTTGGATAGGGACTTATGGTACTTTTTGGGTTGAGTCGATGGATATTTTTTCGGAACTTGCCCTTTCTTTGATACGCCTCAAACCCCAGAAAAACCCTTATTTCTCCAAAGGGTTAACGGCTATGAGCCTTATCAAGCAAGCTCTTTAACCTTTCTGTCACCCCTTGAGTAAAAAATGATTCCTCTGAAATGCACACATATTTCTGTATCTTGATAGTTTTTCTGGGGATTAGCATGATTATTGAGAGTCAGAAGCATATAGATTCTATTCATCCCGCTTTGAAATTTACCAGCAATCTGCTTTAATGTGCTTTCTTTGTCTTTTTTTGCCTGTAGGGATGCTTTGAGTTCAATTAAACAAATTTGCAGATGATAATTGAGAATTTTACCCCCATCATCGACTTTTCTCTGTAAAACTAATATAGCTTTTTCAGGGGTTTTGCCGGAAGCAGAGATACCGGGTAACTCTTTTTCTAAATTGATAACCCAGATTTTATCTACTTCTGTAGATATATTTTTGTCATTTTTAGACGATAACTTTAAGTGATTAATAACTACTTTCTTTAAATCGCTCTTATTTGTTTCTAGAATTTCAATATACTCATCCTGACTAGGGGAGATTTCTTCAATAAAACCCTGTTTTTCTAAAGCTTGATGAAACTCTTGTCTAAGGGAAAATATTTCTTTTTTTGAGTTAGACTTACTCATTCTCTGCTAAATAGATATGATTGGTTAAAATTTCGCCAGATTTCTGCACAGAGTTGATAACTTCTTTAAAGTTACGAAAATAAACACCATATTCACTGGTTCCATAATCAATAATTTTATCACCCGTGAAAAAGTAAACCCCTAAGTCTTCTTTAGCAATTGAAATTTCTGGATTTAAATTTTTTAATTGATTATCTTCAATAATTTTTGTGACATCAACATCATAACTTTTTAAGGTATGAAGATAAACATAATTGTTGAGAATATCGGTTAAAATCGGGCTATGGGTGGTGATCAAAACCCGATTATTATGCTCGGTGACAAATTGAACTAAAATATCCATTAAGCGAATTTGATTTTCGGGATGCAAATTAACTTCTGGTTCATCTATCATCAAAAAATTGTTTTTTTCCTTAGCCCAATATTTGAGATAAAGATACAAGATAGTCAACTGATTGACTGAAGATGAAGCTAGATACATGGGTAAATCTTTGCTTTCATCGAATTTAAAAGAAAATTGAATAGGTGCGATCGATTCTAGACTAGAAATGGTGATTTCTCCTCCCATTAATCCGGTCATCTTTTCAATCAGAGAATTATAAACTGAATTAATTTTTTTCTTGGTATTGAGAGAATAAAGCGACTCAATCACTTTATTCATTGGTTCTGTATAAGACCTTTTGGGTAATTGTTCTTGAAGACGTTTGAATATATCCCGATTAGTATCAACATCATCATCAATATTTTCTATTAATTCTTGCAATCGACGATTATACTCACTTCTTTTATTTCTCTCTATCTCATAAATGTACTGGTAGAAAACAGGAAAAAAACTACGACTAGCGGGGATAAAAAAAGTATCTTCTGCATGAGACAAAAGCACTCTTATTATTGACGGAATAATTACTGATTCCTTGTATGGTTTAGCTCTCTCAAAAAAGTCTCTGGGTATTTGATCAAATACTTTCTCAGGGATATTATTCTCTTTTATATTTATTGTTAGGCTACCTTTGCCCTTGCTAATCTGTAAATACTCCAGATCATTATTTCCTGCAACACGAACCAAAAAAGTTGTTTTAAATTTCGTCTCTTTAAATTCTTTGATATTTGCTTGAAAAACTAATTTATTGGAACCAATAATCGTTTCTTTAATACTAGCATCAAGATTATAGGTATTAACAACTTCTTTTTCAATAAACTGGCTAAATTTATTGAGAATCTCATCGATTAATTCTTGATTGATCGTAATTTTTTTAATAGGTTTTTCCGAGTCAATTACTAAAGAATCAATTTCGGTATTTTCGGAAAACCTTCTAATATTGTCATTATTAAAAATTGTCCATAAAAGCTGAGAAACTAGGGTTTTGCCACTATTATTGTAGCCAATAAAAGTATAGAACTTCTTGGTTAAATCTATGGTTTGATTATTATTTCTAATTGATCCCAAATTCTTGATCAGTAGTTCCATATTATTTTTACCAATCACACCGAGAGGATAACTAATTTTTTAAAGGTGGACAAAATGCCCACCCTTAACACTATTGTAAACTGCTAGTTAACTGACTTTTGGCCTTAGCTAAAGCTTCGCTTAACTTACTAGCATCCCGTCCCCCAGCTTGAGCTAAATTGGGACGACCACCACCACCACCGGCGCAGATTTTAGCGATCGCACCGATAAATTTACCCGCTTGTAAACCCTTATCTTTAATCACCCGGGGACTAAAAGCGGCCACTAAACTCACTTTATCAGCTGCGGGAGTCGAGGCCAAAACCACTGCCCCTTCCCCTAATTTTTGCTGTAGTCTTTCGGCTGCGGCCATCAAAGCATTAGCATCAATATCGCCCAAAGAAGCGACTAATAGCTTAAATTCGCCGATAGATTCAGCTTGAGATAGCAAAGCATCCGATTTATTTAGCGCCAACTCCTGTTTAACCGCTTCTAACTGCTTTTGTGTGCCTTTTAACTCTGATTGTAAGACCGTAATGCGATCGGGAATTTCCAGAGGTTTGACCTTAAAGCGATCGCACAAATCCCGCACCACCTGATCCCGTTCATTCAGGTATGCTAACACGGCAGGGCCGGCCACCGCTTCGATGCGACGAATTCCTGCGGCGATTCCCGTCTCGGAGATGATTTTAAATAAACCGATCTCGGCAGTATTTTTAACGTGAGTTCCCCCGCATAATTCCATAGAAACGCTAGGAATATCGATAACTCGCACTTCTGAGCCGTATTTCTCGCCAAACATGGCAATAGCTCCCTTCTGCTTCGCTTCTTCCAATCCCATCACCGCTATCTGGGTGTCATGCGCTTCGGCAATCCAAGTGTTAATCTGTTCTTCCACCTGTTGCAATTCAGCGCTAGTCAGGGGACGAGGACAGTTAAAATCAAAACGGAGGCGATCGAAATTGACTAGGGAACCTGCTTGGGAAATCCCCCCATCGACAAGCTTTTTCAGGGCCGATTGTAGCAGATGGGTGGCGGTATGATTAGCTTGGGCGCGACGACGACAGGAACGATCGATCTGTGCATTAATTGTATCGCCGGTGGTGACAATTCCCCGCTCAATCCGACCAAAATGGATAAAAATCCCCGATTCTTTCTGCACATCCTCAACGCGGATAAGCAGATTATCGCCGGTTAAATAACCCTTGTCACCGATTTGTCCACCCGATTCGGCGTAAAAAGGGGTTTGATCGAGAACTACCTGCACCTCAGTGCCTGCTGCGGCCGATTCCACCGTTTTACCGGCGACTAAAACTGCCGTTACTGTTGCGGTTGCTTGCAAATCCGTATAACCGAGAAATTCCGTCGGGTGAATATGTTCCGCCAGTTTATCTAAACTACCCTGTACCGTCAAATCTATGGTTTCGTGGGCGGCTTTTGATCTTTGCTGCTGTTTTTTCATTTCCTGCTCGAAACCCG
>NZ_JASJFF010000429.1:0-1007 GCF_030065435.1 Microcystis sp. M53603_WE2 | reverse complement strand
TTTTGTCAACTCCCAGGGCAAGTGGGTGGGTTACAGCCTTGATATGTTAGAGTTAATTCGCAAAGAAACCGAACGGAAGTTAGGAAAACCAATTAAGTTAAAAATTGTTGAGATTACTCCCCAAAATCGTTTTGAAAAGTTGAAAACAGGGGTGATAGATATCGAATGTGGCTCCACTACTTTTACTTGGAAAAGAGAAAATGAAGTTGATTTTTCCGTTAGTTATTTTGCCAGTGGCACTCAATTGTTAACCCGCAAAGGTAGTAATCTTGATGACATCGGTAGCTTGGCAGGCAGACGCATTGGAGTAATTGCCAATACTACTAATGAAGCAGTAATTAAAACTCAACAACCCGCCGCTATTTTGGTCAAAGTTAAAAATCGTGGCGAGGGTTTACAAAAACTAGAAGCGGGAGAAATTGATGGTTTTGCCAGCGATGGCATTACCCTAGAAGGTTTAAGGAAAAACGCTAAAAATCCCAATAATTTAGCCATAGTTCCCTCCTATCCCTACGCCTACGAATCCTATGCCTGTACTTTACCTGAAAATGACTCTAAATGGCGCGATACGGTTAATTATACCCTATTAAAATTCATGGAAGGGATCGTTAGTGACCAACAACAAGCGGTGACAATTTATGAACGTTGGTTTGGTGAAGAGGGTGTTGTTCCCTATTCCAGAGAAACTATTAATGATTATTTTCAAGGCATTGTCAACACCTACGAATGGATTCCTTTAACTGTATTTCCCTAAAATTAAGACCTTTTTAGGGAAAGGTTCAAAAAGGCACTCTTGCAAGTGGGAATAATTATGAATGGGGAAGTGGGAAGTGGGGAGGTGGGTTTTTAAAGGAGGAAGGAAAATTTGGCTCTTCGGGAATTGTTATGCAAATAATTAACTTAAAATAAAATTCGATGAGAGCAACTACGCTCAAAAGTAGCTGAAATTCATACAGGAAAGGACTTAAGGCACAAATAGGTTAATACCAAAAGATAGACAATTGAGT
>NZ_JASJFF010001183.1:0-3209 GCF_030065435.1 Microcystis sp. M53603_WE2 | reverse complement strand
TTCCTGTTTTTCCAGCTTGAGTTGATTGAGAATATTTTGATTATTATTATTTTTAATTTCTAACTTTATTCTCTCGTAGTCTAAGATTTTCAATTCTTGATATTTTTGGGAAAATAAAATTTTGAGATTGTCACTGAGTTGGAGTAAAAAACGATAATATCCGTCTTGATAGATTTCTAGTCCATTAATTAATAAATTATAGTCTTTAATTAATAACTGAGTCTCAATCAAGATTTCTTGTTGAGTAATTTTTTCTTTTCGTTTAATAATCTTACCAAAATAGTAATGGTAGCGAACTCCTTCTTGAATTAATTTCCGACGTTCTTTGATGATTTTCTGAAAATTTTTTAAGTATCTATTTTTAAAAACAGGAAGTTGATAGCTTTGCTCATAAATGGCAATTTTTTTATAGGTCATCAGATGTTGAGAGTTCCTATTTAGCATAGCTATCTTAGACCAAAAAATTCCTCAATACTTAGCAATAATCATCCGCTGCCCCCAGCTATTGCAAGAGGGAGCAACACCTAATTAAACATTTTCAACTTCAACAACAACTGGTTCATTTTCAACAACTGGTTCATTTTCAACAACCGGTTCATTTTCAATAACTGGTTCATTTTCAATAACTGGTTCATTTTCAATAACTGGTTCATTTTCAATAACTGGTTCATTTTCAATAACAACTGTTTGAGGACTTTCAGGAGTTGGCTCAGTTACCGTTTCTTGCTGCTTTACTGTCTGTTCTTGATGGTCAGTCAAGTGTTTTTTGGTTTTTAATTTCAGGTCATCAGTCAGAGGTAAAGCATCAATTTCAGCCAAAAGTGTTTCCAGGGATTCTTTTTTACTTCGCTCAGTGTAAAAAGCATTCAGAACCGCTTCAATTCCGTACTGAGCAATCGCATCTCCTAGCACAGTAACCAACCCCATCGCTCCAATACCCAGAAAAACTACAAAGGGTTGTCCGAGGGTCAGAATTAGCACGATGACAGCAATAATAGCCGAAGCTAAATAAGTACCTGCCACTTTTTTGATAATGTTATCGAGTTCCATAAAAATCACCTCAAATTTCTAGCGAAGGATTAGTTTAATTCTAAAGCAAGGTTAATCTGTCTGTTGATCGTCGTCAAGTAAAGCTTGAAGAAAAGGTTCAAGACTTTTGGGACGATAATCTGAAAAAGCCTTTAATCGTTTTACCACACTGTGATGAACAGTGACAACTTTTGTATTGAAATATCGCCATTGCTCACCTCCTAAGGACGACAATCCTTTAACAGTATTATCAAACTTGATGGTCGGGTCTAGTTTAATTTGGAATTCCTCAGATTCAGAGGTGGTTGAGTCAAACTCTAATCCCAATTTTTTGGCTTGATTAATCATCCATTGTAACGGGTAATCGGAAATTCCTTGATATTCTTTTTTGCCACCACCTAGACAGGTATGTTCACCCACAAATAAAACTTCTTTGACAACTTGTTCGGGATTTTCTGGATTGGCTTTGATCGGAGTGGAAGGGAAGTTTTTACGTTTTTCATCAATGGCAACAGCATGAAAAGCATTCTGGATAATCGGACTTAATTTTGTATTACTAAATTCATATTTTTTATGATAAAACTTAGCCAGGGGAAACCAAGGAGTTAAATCAGGAATACCAAAATTGCCAACTGTATCCCAACAACCTAACATCTTGACTGGAATACGATCTTGAAAATCTTCCTTTTCTGTCTCAATTTTTTTAGCATTAGCGGCACGGAATTGTTGAGCTTTGGCACTATCAGAACTAACGGTGTGGTCTCGATAGAGTTGATAAGCCAGGGGAATTTCTTTAATCTTAGAGCGTTTTAGGATTCCACATTTATCGATAAAACTAGCCAAACAACGAACGATATATGCGCCTCGACTAAAACCTAACAAATAAATTTCATCCTCGGTTGTGGGATTGTAGTTAAGGACAAGAAAACGATAGGCATCTTGAATCATTCGATCAAGGCCCCAGCCAAAAGTTTCATTCCCTAAACTTTTAATAAATTCGTTATCTTCGGGGGTGCCAGAACCTGACAAAAAGACGATTTGGGGGGTTTGATCCTCGGCAATATACTTAATAGATTCGGCGAATTTAACCACATTGGTGGGGTAAGCACTGGCAGAGTCTTCCCAAGAACCATCACAACAAATAATTAACCGTTTTTTCTGGTTTGAATAAGTGAGGATATCTGGTTGAGAAATTGCTGTTTCACTAATCTCCTCAATTTCATTGCTGGCAAGAGCAGCTTCTGCAGCAATTATAATTGATTCTGGATTCTCTTCCCGGGAAGGTTCTTGATTTTCGGATGGAGCATCCTGTTCAATCACTTCTTCTTCTTCAAGGGAGTTAAAAATTTCGTTGACCATTGTTATCCTTTTCGCACTCCTTCTAGCTTTACTGCTAGTCTGAGTTTTTGATTTAGGGATCGAGGTCGGTTTGGAGGGAAGACTATCTAGTTGCCAGGTTGTCCCATAAAGAATACCATGATTGCTATAACTTGTTTGATCCTCGGCACTGCCATTGAGTGATAAATAAGTAACTAAGCCAAGATCATCAACTAAGGGAGATTGATACATCGCTTTTTGGATTTCTTCTTGGCTACGCGCTTGATTCCAAACAGAAAGTTCTGCAAGACAACCTTGCCAATAATGAGAGAGATTAACAGAGGCTCCCAAGATGATTTTTTCAATCCCCGTTAAGGCACGGTTATGACCGTTGCCACGATGCCAAATGATCCCATTACGATAGATCAACATTCGGCCTGTGGTCGCATTTTTGACAAAGGCCCAATGAGTCCAATCACTATAATCCTTAAGCTTGACTTTTTTTTCAATTCGATCAAAACCTTCTTCATTTCCTGCGTCCCAAAAAATCGCAGGTTTCAGGGGATCGCCCCAAGGCAGGGTAATATGTAGAACCCGGTTATTTTCCCGATTAACAGCTTCTAAGAGAGTCGTTTCTGTAGCTAAATTATTTTCCCCTTTTGCCCAAAATGTAATGGTAATACTCTGATCGATGTCAAGAAATCCGTGGGATAGATCAATATGATCATCGATGCCATTAAATTTTAGTACAGAGCGTTGTTCAGCCATTGGTTTTGTCATCGACCGGGGGAGAAAGGGGTAATCAGGGGTTCAGGGACTCTGACTAATAAGAGATTGATTTATCTGTCATGATTTCCCAGAAT
>NZ_JASJFF010000326.1:0-4161 GCF_030065435.1 Microcystis sp. M53603_WE2 | reverse complement strand
TTGGAGTGATTGGGGGGAAAATTCCTGGACTTTTTCCCTGAAAATTAGCTAATTGACCACCTGAAAATCGGTAAAACCCCACACCCCACACCCCACACCCCACACCCTACCCCCACGAAAAACTTTTTGCCGCAAACCCTAAGTAGGGCAAGGGGCAGTAGAAGCTGATGGGCAAATCGCCATTCGGAGCAATTACCGACCTGAACAAGGAAATTACAGATTTTTTCAAGCTAGGATCAAAGATTTTGTATCGAAAAATACAAAACTGGTCAAAGTGACTGTTTAGGATGGATTTTTTGAGAAGCTTAAGAACCGATTCATACGTCAAAGGAGTTTTCCATGCCCGAAACGCCACAAGAAGTCTTGAAAATGATTCAGGACAACAATATTAAGATTATCGACCTGAAATTTATTGATATGCCAGGTATCTGGCAACATTGCTCGTTCTACTACGATCAAATCGATGAAAGCTCTTTCAGCGATGGTGTTGCCTTCGATGGTTCCAGTATTCGCGGTTGGAAAGCAATTAACGAATCCGATATGGCCATGGTTCCCGATCCCACCACTGCTTGGATCGATCCCTTCTACAAAGAACCTACCCTAAGCATGATCTGTAGCATCAAAGAACCGAGAACCGGTGAATGGTATAGCCGCGATCCTCGCTCTATTGCTCAGAAAGCGATCGATTATCTTAGCACTACCGGTTTAGGTGATACCGTATATTTTGGACCGGAAGCGGAATTTTTCCTCTTTGATAGCGCTCGTTTCGACCAAACCGCCAACGCAGGCTATTACTACATGGATAGTGTCGAAGGTCGTTGGAATAGCGGTAAAGACGAAAAAGACGGAAATCTTGCCTATAAACCCGCCTACAAACAGGGTTATTTCCCCGTTAGTCCCACCGATACCTCTCAAGATATTCGCACGGAAATGCTCTTAACCATGGCCGACTGCGGAGTTCCCATCGAAAAACATCACCATGAAGTCGCTACTGGTGGTCAAAACGAGTTAGGGATTAAATTCTCTACCCTAGTACGGGCTGCCGACTACTTGATGACCTATAAATACTGCATCAAGAACGTGGCCAAGAAATACGGTAAAACCGTCACCTTTATGCCTAAACCCATCTTTGGTGATAATGGTTCCGGGATGCACGTTCACCAGTCTATCTGGAAAGATGGTCAACCCCTGTTCGCTGGGGATAAATACGCCGGACTTAGCCAAATGGCACTGCACTACATCGGTGGTTTGCTTAGACACGCTCCCGCACTCTTAGCTTTAACTAACCCCACCACCAACTCTTACAAGCGTCTCGTCCCCGGTTTTGAGGCCCCTGTAAACCTGGCTTACTCCCAAGGTAATCGCTCCGCTTCGATTCGGATTCCTTTATCGGGAAGCAACCCGAAAGCCAAACGTTTAGAATTCCGCTGTCCTGACGCGACTTCTAACCCCTACCTCGCTTTTGCAGCTATGCTCTGTGCCGGTATCGATGGGATTAAAAATCAAATTGAACCGGGGGAACCTCTCGATGTGGATATCTACGAACTCAGTCCCGAAGAATTGTCAAAAATACCCTCTACCCCCGGTTCTTTAGAAGCAGCTCTGGAAAGTCTCGAAAAAGATCACGCTTTCTTGACCGATTCTGGTGTCTTTACCGAAGACTTTATCCACAACTGGATCACCTACAAGCTCGATAACGAAGTTAACCCGATGCGCTTACGTCCTCACCCCTACGAGTTCTCTCTCTACTACGATGTCTAAGGTTTGATTGACCAATCATTAATACTAGGGGAGGCTTTTGTCTGCCCTTTTTTTTCCGAATCAGCAAGTCAGTCCCGATGAAAAAATTTTCACCACCGCAGATGAAAGAGGTTTCCTTCCCCACACCCCAACCCCCAGGAAACACTTTTTGCCGCAAACCCTAGTATAATCCCTTGCTGCCAATTAAGTAGGGAGGCACAATTATTTGTAGGATGGGTTAGCGGTAGCGTAACATAATCGGGCGTTGGGTTTCATGCTTCAACCCAACCTACGTTCATCTTATATTTAATTCCACCCACCCACTTAGCATAAAATAGGATTAATTGACCAGAATTTTGGGGCGATAGTTTATGGAACGCGGGTTATTGTGGACACCTTTATTAATTCTATTTATTTGGTTGGCTTGGAGTGGTTGGAATGAATACCAAAAAGTGGAAATCTATCGATCATGGGCGGAAAACTTCGAGCGAGCTAAGTATGATATATATTCTGTCTTAGGTCAAAAAGATAAAATTATCACTTGGGGAAAGCCAACTCGTAAGGGAGTCATAAATTTACAAACTTTTTCCCTAGAGGAGGTCAAAGAAATCCGTCTGTTAGTTAATAATCAAGTGGTGGATTTAGATGCTCTTCCCCCCCAAGGTTCCCCTTGCCTAGAATTTATTTTTAAAGAGCGATCGCCTGAAAGAATTCCCTTTACTGAAGTTGAATTAGCCAGTCGGTGGGCGAAATTTTTACAACAACAAATCTTAATTTAATGGCGATAATTTCTAGCGCAATCTTCCTGATCGCAGGATACCGACAACTAACCATAAACCGATAAAACTAGCTGTAGCAAATAATACGGTACTAATAATAGTTAATTGCCGAGATTGGGTGCTGGCCGTAACAATAGCAGCCCCGATAATTAAGGAACCAATAATCACACTAAAAGCTAGTCGATTGGCGGAATTATCTAAACTGCGACGGAGATTATCTAAGTCGCGAATTTTCAGATTAACATTTAAAGTTTCCGAGGTTAAACCATCTAGTAAAACTTCGATTTGACGGGGAGATTTCAGGGAAAAAGATTTCAAGTCTAAAACTGTTCTTAGGGCAGTTTGTAGGGGAGTGCTACCGATTAACTGTTGTTCAAGAATATTAGTTAATAGCGGTTTGACTTCTTCTAGGATATTAATATCAGGATTAAATTTTCGGGCAGTTCCTTCTAGATTAGCGAGACTTTTGGCAAATAAACCTAAATTACCCGGAAGTTTAATTCTATTGCGACGGGCAATTTGCAAAAGTTCATAAACCACCTCACTAAAGTTAATTTGATTTAAATTGAGGTTATAATATTTTCGCAACATCCGCTCATAATCCACCTCTAATTGTACTAAAGTAATCGGCACGACTGACTCGGATAGTTTAATAGTTAGTTGACTGCATCTTTTGGCATCTAAGTCAACAATTGCCAATAACAATTCTGTTAAAATTTGTTGAGTTTGTGGGTCTAATCTGCCCACCATGCCACAGTCAATTAAAGCCACTCTACCATCATCAAGATAGAAAATATTACCCGGATGGGGATCGGCATGAAAGAAGCCATCAATATAAATTTGTTGAAAAAATGACCGAAACAAAATCCGAGTTATTTCGGTTTTTCTTTGGGAAATTGCTTGCTCAGTTGCTGGTCTAGAAACATCGGCCTCTAAAATTTGTTTTCCTTCTAACCATTCTAACACTAATAGCCTGGAATTAGTTAAGTGCCAATAAATTTTAGGAATAACTAACTGTTTGGGTTCTGACCACCGACTCTGGGTTAAATTATAGCGTAATTGGTCAGTATAATGACCTTCTTGGGTAAAATCTAATTCCGCATTGACTGCTTTAATAAACTCCTCTGCTAAGTCAACAACGTCGTAACTTTGACCAAATTCTGTGAGGGCAACTAAATCAGCAATTACCTTAATTAAGGCACTATCTTGGGCAACAATTTTTTCGATTCCAGGACGCAAGACTTTAATCGCTACTTCCTCCCCAGATAATAAAGTTGCCCGATGAATTTGCCCGATTGATCCTGCGGCAATCGGTTGGGGATTAATATACTTAAATACCTCTTCGATCGGTTTGGCTAACTGTTCGGTGATGACTATTTCTATATCCGTCCAAGCAACGGGAGGAACTTGCGCTTGTAGGGCAGTTAAAGCCTCGATATAATTAGCAGGTAGCAGATCGGGACGGGTACTAAGTAACTGTCCCAATTTGACATAAAAAGGCCCCAATTCCACAAGGATTTTTTTGAGAACTTCTGGGGTGGGAATCTGGGGATTTTCTGTTTTTCCTAGGGTTAAAACCCCGCGCATATAGTCCCAACCGTTGCCGAGAACTATCTCAAGGATTTCTTTTTGTCTTTGACTG
>NZ_JASJFF010000613.1:0-8025 GCF_030065435.1 Microcystis sp. M53603_WE2 | reverse complement strand
TCGATCATGCGTACCATTAAACTAGACTTACCCATTTGACGGGGATTGAGAACATAGCAAAAATCGCCCCGTTTGAGGGCTTTATAGAGATAACGGTCGGCGGCGCGGACCACGTAGGTGGGTGCATCCATAGGCAAACTGCCCCCCACTTGGTAGTCAAAGGTGCTAGATTCTTCGGTACTTCTGAGCAGTTCATTTTCAAACAGTAATTCTGCTTGGGTGGCCTTGAGAATTTCTAGGGTTTGGCTGAGTTCCAGGGTGCGCTCCTGCACTTTCTGTTCTAGGGTGCGGCTATACTCGGCTAATTCTTGGGTAAAGCGAATCCGTTCCGCTTCCGCCTGTTTTCGTTCGCTAATATCGGTAAAAGCGGTGATCGCATAGATAATTTCTCCTTTTTCGTCAAAAACGGGCGTGGCATACACTTCTAGGGGGATAATCTTCTCTCCTTGGTGAACTTCTATATCATCCACCGTGTTTTTTTCCCCCCTTAAAGCTCGGACAATCGGATGGTATTCTGTGGGATACAATCGATCGGTTCCAGCTTGATATAACTGATAGGTTTTCCCCAACTGATTAGCCGTGGTGATATTAACTATCTCTTTTCCTAAAATCTCCTGGGCGGTTTGATTGGCGTAGTAGGGTTGACTGTCGGCATCGAGGACGAATACCCCCACCGGCATGGCTTCTAAAAATTGCGCTAGTTGTCTCTGTTTAGCTTTGATTTCGGCGTAGAGTTTGGCGTTAGTAATTGCGATGGCAGCTTGGCTAGAGAGCAGTTGCAGCACTTCCAATCTTTCTTGGGTAAAAGCCCCGACGGTGAGATTATTTTCTAGATAGACAATTCCCCGCAGTTGTCCTTGGTCGAGTAGGGGTGTGCAAAGCAGCGATTTGGTTTGATGGATTTTAATATAGGGATCGTTGCTAAAATTGCCCTGATGGGCAGCATCGTTATTAAGAACGGTTTGACCGCTCCGGGCCACATAGTTAATAATTGAGACGGGAAGATGTTCTTCGATCGCATTAGATTTAAAGACTGTCACCCTATCTTCCTGCACTGAACCGGAGGCTTCGATCGATAGTTGTCCGCCGCTTTCTAGGATAAGATAGCCCAGCTGCGCCCCAGCATTTTCGATGAGAATTTTCATCAGGGTGGCGAGTAATTGATCTAAAACTATCTCACTAGAAATGGCTTGGGATGCTTTCATAATCGTGGCTAAATCTAACAGTTCTCCCGCATGACTAACTGAATTTTTTCTGGTGGTAGTTCTCGTGGTTTCGGTCAGGGAATTGGAACCATAATTATTGACCATTAAGTGAGAATAGTGGCTTTCTATATCTTTGACTTTAGCTGTTGCTCCCCAAAGAGAATAGAGATAGGCAGCTTCATTGATGTAGGTTTTGGCAATTTTTACTTTACCCCAATCGAGATAGAATTTCGCCGCTAGTTCGTTAGCCAGTGCTTCTTCATTAATGTATTCATTTTCCCTGGCTTTAGCGATGGCTAGATCGTAGTTTTCTATGGCTTCTAGATAGGATTCCTGCACCCGATCCTTTTCCGCTGCCACTAAATAAAATTTATGGAGATAGTTAGAGGGGGCTTGATTGGCCCATTCCTGTTGCTTTTTCTGATTATTCGTCACTCGTTCTAATACTTGCTGTTTTTGGTCATTGTCCAGATGATTATAAATAGCTAAATGGGCGAGGGAATCATAGAAATTATGCAGAGGAATCAATAAAGTAGCGGTAGCTCCCCCTAGATAATTTTGGGCTTGGTTAGCATTTTCAATGGCTGGTTCGTACTGTCCAAATAGATAACAAAGGTATAATTTATTAACAAATAAAGCACAGAGACCGAAGAGATCATTAGCCTCTAGATGGTACGGTAACATAAGAGTTTCTTGATAGTACTGTCCTTCTAAATGACCGGGATTTTCCGAGTGCCTCAGCAGATTTAAAACTGTTTGACCATAGATTTTTAGATAGTTGCGGGGGTTTTCTTGTTTGAGCTTAACAAAAGCCAGATCATAGTTAGCTATTTCTTGGGCTAATTCGGTTAATTCCTGTCCGATAAAGGCGGAATGAAAACAGTAAAGATAGGCGCAGGTTGTTCCGTAGTAGAGATCGCCCATTTCTAAACCGGTTTGATAGGAAGATTTTAACAAGGACAGGGAATTTTTAATCGGTTCTTTCCAGATACTAATAGTGGCGGAAAAGACGGCAATTATTTTCGGCATCAGGGCTTTGGCATGAAATTTATCAGCAATGTTTAAAGCTAATCGTCCAAATTGATAACCCGTTTCCCAATCTTCTAAAAGACCACAAAGAATTAAGCCATAATTGACATAAGTAAAAGCCGCTAGATAACTATTGCCGTATTCAATTGATAAGTTAACCTGTTTTGATACTAGGATGGGTAAGAGATGAGGGGCGGCAATATAAACAGGAGAAAATATGGCACTTGCTATCTTCATGATTGCTAATTTTTCTTCTTCATTTATCGGCGGTAAATTAATTAAATCTTTGATATTTTTACCCGCTAATTTTTGTCTGGTTTTAGTTAGTTCTTTTTGAATATCTGATGATTGTAAGGATTCAGGAATCTCGAAATCTAGGCTTTTGAGGACGGATAAACCAATTTCTACCGCTTTTAGTTCTTGATTTTGGGCGTGATAGGCTTCGATGATGACTTCATAAACTTTCACCTTATCTAGGGTTGTTTTTGCCTGTTTTAATACGAGATTAGCCCAGCGTTGCATCTGCTCAAAGTTCCCACTTAAATAGGCGATTTCTGTGGCTTCAGAATAAATATTTAAAGTCAGTTGATAGTTATTTTTCCAGCTTGATTTTTTGAGAAGTTTTTGAGCGATTTTAATATATTTTAAGGCTCCAGTTTGGGCATTAGCGGCTTTGGCTTTTTGGGCTGCTAGTAAATTCAAGTTAGCCACTGACTCTCGTTCTTTTTCCTCGCTAATTAGTCGATAACCAAGATTGAGATGATCGACTATTTTAAAAATCTTTTCCGATAATTCATTGGCGGCAGTATGCTGCCAAAGTAGGCGACCAATTTTCAAATGAATTAAAGATTTTTTGCTGTCTTCGATGAGAGCGTAAGCTCCTTGTTGAATGCGATCATGAGCAAATTTATATTCTTGAATCAGTAATTGTTCATCCAATTCTGAGAGGGGAATAATTAAACCAGCTTCGCTACTAGAAGTTAAAATTGGTAAAAGTTCTGGAGGTGATTTTTCAGAGATTACTGCCAGACTATATAAATTAAACTCTGCCCCAAGACAAGCGGCTAAACTTAAAATTTCCTGGGTTTCGGGGGGCAATTTCTGCATTTTGCCCATCATAAATTGAATCAGATTATCAGTACTACCAATCCTTTGAATTTGGCCGAGATGCCATTGCCAATAACCCCTATTATTATCGGTTTTAGTGGTTGTTTGCTGCCCCGGTTGGAAAAATAGCAAATTTTCCCAGTAGATAGTTTTGAGAAATTCATTGACAAAAAAAGGATTCCCGTGGGTTTTTTGCCAGACTAAAGCGGACAAAGATTGCACATATTCGGGTGAATGATTTAAGGTGTCAGCAATTAACTGATTGACCTGTTCAAGACCCAGAGGTTTTAAAATAACTTGATTGATAATTATGCCCCCCTGCTCTAATTTATCGAGAGTAGCGGTTAGGGGATGGGTGGAATTAATTTCATTACTGCGATAGGAGCCAATTAAAAACAAATAGTCCATATCGCCATCGAGCATAATTAATTCTATTAACTGGAGACTAGCCAAGTCTGCCCATTGCAAATCATCGAGAAAGATGACTAAGGGGTGTTCCGGGGAACAAAAGACCCGAATAAAATTTTTAAAGACTAAATTAAAGCGATTTTGAGTAGCGATCGCTCCTAATTGTAACACCTCTGGTTGTGGACCGATAATTAATTCTAGTTCAGGAATCACATCAATAATAACCCGTGCATTCGCCCCCAAAGACTTTAAGAGTTTTTGTCGCCATAGTTGCAGTTGTGGCTGACTTTCCCCCAAAAGTTGCTTGACAAGATGAGTCAAAGCGCTAACCACGGCAGCGTAGGGAGTATCGCGCTGAAATTGGTCAAATTTACCGGAGATAAAAAAGCCGCGTTTTTCAGTAATTGGCTGATAAATTTCCCTAACTAGGGTGGTTTTACCCATGCCAGAATAACCCGTAACTAGCATCAGTTCGGTGTGAGAGGAGTTTTTATCTGCGGTGGCTACCCGTTGAAAAGCAGTGAGGAGAGTGGCGATTTCTGCCTCCCTACCGTAGAGTTTTTGGGGAATTTGGAACTGATTGGCTAGATCTTGCCCAGCGATGACAAAATCCTCAATTTTAGCCGTTGTTTCTAGTTGTCTTAAACATTCTTCTAAATCTGCCCGAATACCGTAGGCACTTTGGTATCGTTCCTCGGGGGTTTTAGCCATCAGTTTCCTGATGATTGCCTCCACCACCGGGGGAATTTTCTCCCTGACGAGACTATTAATCTCCAGAGGTTGTTTTGCCAGATGACAGTGAACTAATTCCAAAGCATCTTTAGCCCGAAAAGGTAATTGTCCGGTGAGAAGTTCGTAGAAGCTAACGCCCAAGGAATAAAAATCCGTGCGGTAATCGAGACTGCGATTCATCCGTCCGGTTTGTTCGGGAGAAATATAGGCTAAAGTCCCCTCTAGAACGTTGGGATTTTTTAGCCCCGGATTTTCCCGCCGCAGGACGCTGGCAATGCCAAAATCGATGATTTTAATTTGTCCGGTTTCGGGGTTAAGAACTATATTGGCAGGATTAATATCTTTGTGAATAACCTTGGCGTTGTGAATTTTCTCTAAATTAGCCACTATTCGGGGTGCAAGGCTTAAAAAGTCCCTTAAGGCCAGGGGTTTGCCCTCTAGCCATTTTTTTAAGGATATACCCCCGAAATCTTCCAAAATAATCACGGGAGTTCTGCGGTAGGTTTCTAAACCATAGGCTTTAATCGCCCCCTCGAAGTTCAGGCCGCAGATGGTTTTATACTCCTGTTTGTAGTGGGTTAGTTGTTGTGCGGTGGGATATTCTTGCTTGAGGATTTTGAGCATAACCGGTTGATTATCGGCGGTGCGAATAGCCCGATAGACTTCCGAGTTAACACTTTCGTAGATTTGGGCAAGAATGTCGTATCCGTTGAGAACAATCATTTTTTTACTTGGCGATTGTAAATGGCTGCGGGTCTCCCCAAGAAAAATTCTACGGGAACTAAAACAAGACTCCGCAAGGCTGACAGGACTCGATTTACCTGTGAGACGGAAGGACGGGGAGAAGGCAGCACTTGCTCGAAATACTCGGAATGCAAGGTAAAACCAAAGTGAACATCTTCCGGCAAACTCAGTTTAGCAATCGGTCCGCCCTTGAGATTGTCAGGGTTAAATAACCAAGCTTCTAATACTCTGGTCGGGGTTAAAACCGTCGTAAATAGATAGCCCTGTTCTTGGGGAATAAACTGAATGCTATCTAAAATATAGCCATCGGGACAAACATAAAAATCCAGTAGTTCCCGACCTAAATGTGATACATGAGTATCACTGGCATTTTTTTCTTGGCTAATCTGTTCAGTTAACTGATTCCAATCCTTATCGAAGGGAACCTTGGCTAATACCGAGGGCAAGTCATGACAGGGAAGTTCGGCATCCCTGAGGATGCGATTACTTTGGTCGCGAAAATCCATATACTGACGACGACAGATTAATTCGCGCACATAACCGGCATAAACCTGATAAATAGCGCTGTATCCCTGTTCCAATTCCCGCGGGTCGGCGGTGTAGAGAGTGGTAGAGAACCACCCCGGATGGATGAAAGCTTGTTCGCTCATCACCCTGGCATCTTTGATAACCACTTTGCGCAGCACTCCGGGGTCAAAGGAAAACATCCAGGGAATGCCGTGGTATTCGGGAGGATAACCCTGACCGGTAAAATGTTGGATATCGTCTTTTTCGATCGCTTCGGTTAAACTAATAGTGGCGTTTTGGATGGCCACCAGATGAATTTGACCGTTGATACTATGGTAATTACAAAGGAAGTGATAACTGTCGCCATTGAAGGTAATTAATTGCGAGGGAACGGTGGTTTCTTCTTCCTTGAGGTCTTGACGTTTAACCAGATAAATTTGAGTTTTCGGATAGGTTTCTTCAGGCTTGATTCTGATACCTAATAGTTTGGCTACTCCCATCTGAAAAGGCATATCGGGAATCATGATATAATCTTCGGTGACGATGACCGAATGGGGACTACCATCGAGGATAGCTCCCTGTAGTTTCCAGGGTTTAAGTTGTTTTTGTTGATCCCAAAGAACAATATACGCCGATTTATCTAAGTCTTTTAACATACCTCCCGATACAAGTTTTAGCTTTAATTCACAGGTGATAAATTCTTTGGTTTTTTTGTCGTAGAAGGGATGAGCGGTATTTTCTAGGACTGGGAAAAAAGATAAAGGCACGGAAACAATATGTTGGTCAAAATAACCAATCGGAGTGATAGTATCAAGGGAAACGGGGTCCACTTCCCAGTAACGTCCCGCATCGGCAGTGAGAATTAATCTGGTTTCTTCTAGTTGTTCATTTTCGGAAACTTTTTCTAGTTTAACTATAGCAGTATTCGCTATTTCTGAACAACCCAAAATGCTGACCACGGCAGGAAAAGTGGCTTGACTAATATTAAATATCGGTAAAACTTTTCGCCAAAAACTATCCCAGGTTTTCAGTTTTTTACTGTAAACATTAACTTGATTATTTTTCCCTTGCAAGTCCCATTTAATAATTACACCCTCGCCAGAGAACAAATGACGGTCATTTTTTCTATGAAAAGGACAGACGATAAAAACGTATCCCGACAGATTTTCCGGCCAATGTCCCTCGGTAACTGTGGCGACTGCTTGATATAAATTGTTCTCATCCGGTTGACCTAGTTGCGAGCGACTAAAATTACTAACGTTGACAGTATTTTGGACAGTATCTTTGATTGACATATTCATAATAAGTAGAGTTTGCGGCAAAAAGTTTGTTGGTGGGGTCAGGAGCCGGTCGTCGGTCGTCAGGAGATAGGATTCAGGAGATAGGAGCCGGTCGTCAGGAGATAGGAGATTATTTTATTTATTCCCCCCACACCCTACACCCCACACCCTACACCCCACACCCTCACTGATTACTGATTACTGTTTACTGATAACTGATAGAGGATTTCACCTCTAAAAAATAGCGTCGATACAATTCATAGCCTGGTACTACTTTATCTCCTGATTGTTTGAGTAGTCCCATACTGCTGAGTTTGTAAGCGAGAATTGGGTCTAATTGTACGGGTTCCACCGCGCTCATCACCCGATCGAGGGCTTTTGCTAGTTCAGGCTGTTGTTCTAATACCGCCCAATGGCGTCGCAGGTGATGGGCATAAATCCCAGTGACGGAGGTGGCACTGGTTAATATTTGCGTCATGGTTATTTCCTCCCGACTGAGATAGTAGAGGGCAGTTTGTACCAAAGCTGGGTGTCCTCCCACTAGCTCCATCAATTGTTGGACTTTTTCCTGATTTTCCCAGGTGAGTTGATAACGTTGGGCTAATTGCAATACCTCCTCAAGACTGAAATGACTTAGCTGTGCGGGGAATCCCACGTTAAAGGGGGATTGATTGAGCTGCAGGGGAACATAAATTTCTGTGGAATGGACGACGATAAGACGGAGTTTTTGCCAGATAGGTAGGGTTTTGGCTTCTTCGTACCAAGAACGCAGCAGCGGTAAAAAATCCTTGGCCACTTGGGGATGTTCAAACATCTGATTAAGTTCATCGAGGGCGAGGACAATGGGGGCGGTAATCGATTCCAGGATATAGTCTTGAATGTAAACCGTACAGCTAATCTTGCTGCCTAAATCCTCATCCCAATACTCATCTAATTGTGGTTTTAACTGTAGTTGACGGGCAGCATTGGCACACAACCAGCGCAAAAATTGGTTTAAATCACCTAAAATCGCT
>NZ_JASJFF010000039.1:0-12348 GCF_030065435.1 Microcystis sp. M53603_WE2 | reverse complement strand
GAGAGCCGATCGATTCGATGGCTTTGGGAGAATTATTAGTACAGGCAGGTTTTCGGGACGCAGTGATGTTAGACTCAGGAGCAAGCACCTCCCTCGCTTATCAAGGTCAATCGCAACTGCATTATACTCCCCGTCCCGTTCCCCACGTTGTCGCTTTATTTCCCCCCACAGAAACCTATATTGTTCCCATTAGTCATGTGGGGATTCCCTGTGTAATTTTCGCCGATTCCTGTGCTGCGGGGAGTTAGGTTAGCACTAAGCTAAGACGCATTTTAACCGCCTATCCTTAGATTAGCTGAATCTCCCCCACCCTACCCTTGCCCCCCCGACGTCGGGGCGGCAAGGGTAGGGTGTTGAATATACGGGAAAATCAAGGAAAATAAATCATGCACTTTTTCTGTCAAAATTTGTCAGGAGGAAAAAACAACTTTTCTTTTAGAAAGAGTGGATTGTCCAAAAACTTGCTCTTGCCAAATATTAACATCCTTCGACCTGATAGTTTCCAACGCCTCTTTAATCAAATTGACAGTGAAATCGGTAGTTACTAGCACTATTGTTAAAACCATAACCCCCAGTTCGTTTATAGGACATCTTTGCGAAAAAAGCTTATACTTACCAAAGATAGATTCAATGACATCGGAAGTTCCCAGAAATATCTCACCTTCTGGGATAGTAGAAGTTTGTTCTAACAAATAACGCTGTATTTTCTGGTAAATAGGGATAAGATTTTCGGGAAGGGAAGACTGGGGAAAAAGCTTATCCCATTGAGATAAAGATGTTTGAGTTAACCCCTGATGTTTGATTTGAGCTTCAAGACTTCGGGTCATAGCCAAGATGGTAGCCCAGACAGGGAGAGAATCTTGATAGTCTAGGAGCCAGTCCAACTTGTCTTGAAATCTTCTTCTACCTTTATCTGCGACCCGAAGAATGCTTTCTTTCTCTTCTTCGCTTATCGTTTCACCAAAATGCTGATATAAGGCCGAGTTTAATTTTTCTTGACTGCTATAGTTTTTCACGGGTAAAAAAGATAAGCTTTTGATTTTTTCCTGATCCAGAATCAACAACAAATCGACTAAATTGACCCTGTCTATTTCCTGGCGTTTATCAATCAAGCTAAAGTCTTGCTTTTTTTTATATTTTAAGACTTTATCTGCCCAATATATGAGACTATCTAAGTTAAAATAACGAGATTTTGTCCGTTGACAAGGCGGCATAAAAAACAATAATTCGGTTTGTTGTATCTCTTGACGACACTGATGACATTTTTTGACAAATGACTGATATTGTTCATCTTTTTCCAGTTCTGACTTTAAAATCAATGCCATCTGATGAGTTACCTCATAAGTGTGAGCAACTTCTGGATTTTTCTCCTAATATAATTGGATTCCTCTGTATAAATCCCTGCCGTGGTCGGACACTATTTGTCGAGGAGTTCCCATCTTATTTGTTACTTGTTCTAACACTGCCGCTATCAATTCTCCCTTTGTTGATGTCATAATCTCTAGTTATAGTTATTACGCTAGGGAGTAGAACGATGATCAAGGCGATATGTTTCTCTGGGTCGGAGATTATCTATCCCGATAGTGATGGTAAACCGATGGCCGATAATACCAAACAGTTTCGCTGGATTGTGACGATCAAGGAAAATCTCGAATGTTTATTCGCAGACAATGACAATGTGTTTATCGCCGGCGATCTGTTGTGGTATCCGGTCGAGGGGGATAATAAAACCTGTCAAGCGCCGGATGCTATGGTGGTGTTTGGCAGACCCAAGGGCGATCGAGGTTCCTATAAGCAATGGTTAGAAAACCAGATTGCGCCGCAGGTGGTCTTTGAAATTCTCTCTCCAGGCAACACTAAAGCGGAAATGCGCCGAAAATGGCAATTTTATCAGCGTTTTGGCGTAGAAGAATATTATCTCTATGATCCCGATGCTAATTATCTACAGGGTTGGTGGCGAAGGGGTGATCAATTGGAGATGATTCCCGCGATCGATAATTGGCAGAGTCCGCTTCTACAGATTCGTTTTCAACTGGAGAGTCCCCAGTTAGCTATTTTTTATCCCGATGGCTCGCGGTTTTTGACCACCCTAGAAATCAAGCAAAAAGCTGAATTAGCCGAACAACGAGCCAATGCCGCCGAACAGCAAGCCCAACAGGAACGTCAACGGGCCCGGGAAGCTGAGGCAAAATTAGCCTGCTTAGAGGCGCAATTACGGGCCCTGGGGATTAATCTAGAGGAAAGCTAACGAGAGGCGGGAAGGACGGGATTTAACCACTGGAGAATCTCATCTTTGAGACGGGAATTATCCCGGGCAAGTCCCTGTTTTAACCATTGGCCGATCGCATCGAGGGGAGTGAATACTTCTCCGGTTTGCCAACTGACATCTTGACTCAAGGGAGTGAGATGATTGCCCGGGAGAGTTCGCAGGGCAATTAAATCATTAAAGCGTTTTTTTAGCAGGGGATTTAATACCAGAGATTGATCGATCGTGTCGTCTTGAAAACGGATTAAAAGATTGCGACGAATGGCATAATCTTGGAAAATTAACTCGTTTGTTTCTTCGGGGGAAGGGGTAAATTCGAGGTTAAAAGTGGTGTCAATTTGCAAAGGTTCAATAAAGGGAATAGCTCGACGAATGGGATAATTATTAAAGGAAATGAGGATATTTCCCGCCCGTTCCACTTCGTAGAGACTACCGATTAATAAATGTAGTTTACACCCCATACTGTGACCCAATCCGTAGATGGGGAGATAACCTTGGGGCAGACTATGATTCCAGCGCAGACGTTCAATAATATTATCAAAACGGTTTAAAACTGTGCGGGCGATCGATTTATGATCGAGGGTATTAACAAAGGGAGTAGCAACAATAGCGTATCCTGAATTCCCAAGACTTTCTAATAACCAACGATAGGTAATATTCGGGGCCGCCGCCACAAATGCCCCCCCTAAAAAGTGAATGATACCCCGGGGACGACGGGGGAGAAAAACCCAATTACCTGCTATTTCTTGCCAATTCATAATTAGTTAGGGTTTGCTTAAAAAGTCTATTGGTGGGGTTAGGAGTCGGTCGTCGGTCGTCAGTAGCCAGTCGTTTCAGGCTTTGTTATCCTTCTTTTTGTACCAACTTATGTACTGCATCAAGAATAATGCAAGGTTTTTGAATGTCCCAATCCTATTTTCGCAGCATGAACATCGGATTTTAACAGGTCAAAAGCCTTATTTTAAAAGGGTTTTACCATTATTCAGCAAGCCCTAGTTATCAGTGAATTAATACTAAATCTGGTTATTAAAAACTGATTATTTATTTCCCCTTTTGCCTTTTGCCTGTTGCCTTTTGCCTCCCCTCTATAAGTAGCCTATACTCAACGGATTTAGTATTAGTCACTCACCAAATAAAGACTACTTCATATTATCCTAAATCCTGTTTAAAAGGGATAGGAGATTAGCCAGAGATTGGCACCGCCAGATAAGGATAACTGCTTGCCCAAGTCATCAAAAATCGGGATGAATAGTTCTAGGCCAGTTTTTTCTTAATAAAAGCCACTAATTGAGACATTTGTTTCTTCATAGTTTCCATTTCTGTTTGCATTTGGGCAATTTGGGACTGGAGAGTCTGAATATCGGTGCTATAATCCCCGGTGAGTTCCTCTAGTTTCGGGCTAAAAACTGTTGGTTTGGGGGAATATTGTTTGGCCTTAGCCCTCGCTTCTTTAATCGCTTGTACCAATTGTTTTTGGTCGAAAGGCTTCTCAATAAAGGCAAAATGCTGGAAAGGTTCGGGGATTTTCTCTACTACCTCCTCTTTCCGTCCCGACATTAACACTAGGGGGATACTTTTGAGATTATCTTCGGTTTGGATTTGCTGAAACACCTCCCAACCGCTCATTTTCGGGAGAAGGAAGTCCAAAATAATCAAATTCGGGTTTTCGGTACGGATGAGATTATAACCCTCTAATCCGTCTTTAGCTTCGAGAAATTCAAAGTTACCCTCTGGTAACATATCGCGAACGTGCATCCTGATCACTTTACTGTCATCGATAACGAGAATTTTATGATTTGACACGATAGACACCTTAGAAAAGAGACAATAGATAAACTCGATGATTCGAGGGGGTATTGGGGGAAACTTTCGAGATAGGGATTGGGGATTCCCAAAAAACCCTTAGAAACTAACATACACCATAAAGAAAAAACCTCGGTTAATGTCCGAGGCTGCTGTTGTAGGAGAACTCAATGCAAAACAAAAGGAAGATACCAAAACCAAAGAGGTTTTTATCGGTAAATCACCCTTATTGTCCCATTGTAACCCCTGTTTAAGCGTATCGGGAGGAAGTAGCACTTTTTAGGGCTAAATAACCTAAACCGAGACATAAAAGCGCATTTACGCCCAAAAATGCCTGAGCGATCGTACCAGAACCTAACCAGATCAGAGTAGGATGGATAACAGCACTGATACCTAAAGTCACCGCCATAGCTAAAGATACCCCCACCGCTAACCATTTTGCACGGGGATGACCCAAAAGCAGAGCAATCAGGACAAAGGGCAGGATAACACTGGCAAAAAGCGGATTAAGGGCAGAACTTCCCTGAATAACACCTCCTAGGTCTGAAAGAGAACTCCCCATCACTCGGAAAGGCCATTGAGGTAAATCGAAGATATAAAGACCTCTGAGGAAAAATAAGCCAGAACTGCCAAAAATTAGACCAGCATTCAAAAATCCGTTCCAGGAGAAGGGAAAATAACTTCTTAGCCACCAAGCAAGAAGATAAGAACCCAAAACCATGGCCATTTTGGGCAAAACCGCCACCGCGCCGCCATCAATCCAGAAACGGGGATTGAGATAACCGTTATCGCGCAACCAACGCCAAAAATCCCGGAAAGTAATCTGTCCTTTTAGGGCCAATTGTAGAGCATTGCCCGCGTCTAATTGTCCGGCGCCAAAATGATTAAAGGGATCATCCTTGATCTTACGGGCCGACTGTTGCAAAACCTCTAAAACTGCACTGGGTTCTTTAATTCCCGCAGCTTTGATTAAAGCTACCACCCCAGCAACGTGAGGGGCTGCCATGCTGGTTCCCTGAAAACCGAGGAACGCCGGTTCCCCCCCCTTAGCGGGATCGATGGTTTCTTGGATAATTTTACCCGTATCGGAGCCGCCGGGGGCAGCAATATCGATTCCGGCTCCGAAATTAGAATAGGGGGCCTTATTTCCGGAGGCATCTACCGCAGAAACGCCGATAACGTGCGGAAAACGGGCGGGATAGGCGGCGGAATTATCATCGGCATTACCGGCAGCGGCGACGATTACCACACCCTTACTATAGGCATATTCGATCGCCTCTTTCATTACTTGGGTTTCCCCTCCACCCCCTAAACTCATATTGATGACATCGGCTTTATTATCGACGGCAAAACGGATCGCTTCGGCAATATCTCCCACGGTTCCCCCACCCGTCCCGGAAAGCACCTTGAGGGGCATAATTTTGGCTTTGTAGGCGATGCCGGCTACCCCGTAGTTATTATTGGTCGATTGGGCAATTGTTCCCGCTACATGGGTTCCGTGACCGTTATCGTCCTCGGCATTGCTGCGATCGTTGACGAAGTCGTAGCCTTCGACAAACTCGGTTTCTCGCAGATCGGGAACTTTTGATACACCTGTATCAATAACGGCGACGGTGATCCCTTCACCGTGATTTTCTTCCCAAGCGCGTTCGATGTTAATTCCCCTCAGGTTCCACTGTTTGCTATAGTCGGGGTCATTGGGGGCGATAAAAGCATGATAAATATAATCGGGTTCGATCGATTCGGTGTATTTTTTTAGGTCGGAATTGCGGAGATTTTTCAGGAGTTTGCTATCTCCATCGATAATGTAAAGATGTTCATCGATGGAAAAAATACTATTTAAACTGGTGGTTTTTCCCGCTTTTTTGTTGATAGCATTTAACTGCTCATCGAGGACGCTGACGGGTATATCGTCTTTAAAGTCGATCAAAATTGATTGATATTCGCCACGATTTGCTAATCCAGTAAAGTTAAAGAGAGCAAATCCTAGACCGATAATGAATAGGGTTAACAATAAAAGTTTTTTCATAGATTTCCTAAGAATTGATCATTGCCAGCCAAGGTTTTTTTAGTTTTGATGAGAAAATCTGAGCGAAGTTCCCCTATTTTTGTCTCGATTGAGGAGAGGACTAACCAGTTACAAAAAAGTCACCTGTTGTTTATTTTAAGCTCGATCGCCGATCGCTGTTAATTCCCGACTGGCAAAAATAGCTTCGTAGTGGCGATAATGTTTAAATTCCAGGAGATTATAGAAAGGATCCTCCAGGAAAAAGGTTTTATGTTCGGTTATCTCCCCAGTAAAGCGAGTTTTTGGTTCTAGATAAAATTTTAGTTGATTGACTCGCGCTTGTGCGAGAAGATTGTCCCAATCGCTGGCATCCGGCAGAATTAGACCAAAATGGCGAGGATAAATGCTATTTTGGGGAGTAAGAGGCATTTCGGTGACGTGAGCGACTACCTGATGACCGGAGAAATTTAAGATAATCGCTTTCTCGGTTTCCCTTCCCGCTAAACAACCTAAACCATCACAGTAAAAGCTTTTAGCACTGGACACATCGGTAATCGGAATAGCGAGATGAAAAATTGCAGGTTGATTCATGGTGATCGATTTTATCCGCGCTCTACTAGGTTCTATTGTAGCGATCGAGGGACGACTTTTCCGAAAAATTTTTCTTGAAATTGGCAATTACCTAGGGTTGCCTGCATAAATCTAAAAAACCTTGTTGAATAATATCTTTAGGCTTTTTTGACATCAAAAAGTGCCGACTCTTAGAGTAATCGCAGGGAAATTTTAGGCACTTTTTCCCTGAAAATCGATAAAACCCCACACCCTACACCCCACACCCTACACCCCACACCCTACCTAAAGACTTTGCGCGATTCTAAAACCAGCGTGTTGATAAAAATTCCGGCGAAACCAATTGCGATAGTAGGGTAGGATTTCTGTGCCGTTAGTCACCCAAGCTCCTCCTAACATCATTTTATGTTGACTATTAAAGAAAGGAGTGGAATTGTCAGCATAGAGGTAATGGGGTTGAAAGTCAGTTAAGGGATTAAAATCATCTTCTAGCCATTCCCAGACGTTACCGCGTAAGTCATAAATTTCTGAGTTATTGCCCGTATTTTTTAACATTCCCACGGGAGTGGGAGAACAGAATTTTAAATTGAGGTTATAGTCATCAAATTTATCGTTTTCTAGGGTATAACATCGATTTTTTTGACTGCCATAGGTGACTAAATTCCACTCAGCTTCCGTCATTAAACGTATTCCTTGACCTTGAAAACGACAGTAAGCGATCGCTTCATAATAGTTCACTTCTACCGGCCAATCAAGAGGTAAATCGAGAGCATCAAACATGGCTCGATATTGATAATTTCCTCGCTCATCTACCAGCCAAAATTTAGGATATTTGACTCGATAATGATTTTTCCATTGCCAAGCTTCTTCATCCCAATAACTGGGATTTTCGTAGCCACCATTATGGACAAATTCTTTAAATTCTCCGTTGGTAATCATATATTTACTCACCAGAAAATTGTTAACTTGAACTTGGCGATAACCATACTCGTTGTCCCAACCATAAACAGGAGAATCTTGGGGTTTACCAATTTCTACTATTCCCCCAGAAACCGCCACCATTTGATTAGGACTAGCTTGACCAAAAGCAGGGGCATAATGCCAACCTGAAGGACGTTGCAGATGCTCTAAGGGCAGTTGTCTGAGTAACATTGAAGATGTTTCAAAGTGAACACGCTGATGCTCAATTCCCATCATTAATGACCAGAGAGAATGCTGAGGATGAATAGGAAGATTAAGGGGGGTATTTTTAATTATTTCGACCACAATTTCATAGACTTGTTGCCGATATTCCCAAACCTTAGCCACCCCGGGCCACTGAATATGGGCGATAGCAGAGTTTAATTCTGCGGGAGTTGCCGGATCTACTCCCACTCCAAACAATAATTCGTAGTCAGGATTAGGGCTTTTTTTTAATAGGTTAACCAGCTGCAATTTATTAAGATAAAAAGCGGCAGCATGACCTAAATAAAAAATGAGGGGATTTCTTAAATCGTCAGGGTTACAATAAAAAGCTTCTTCTTTGATGATGCTTTTTAACAGCATATCTTCTAATTGCCAAGCATTTTCAAAATAGTCCAGTAGATTTTCTCGACTACAGTTATTTAGAGATATAGGAGCCTGTGCTTGAATCTTTTCCATGTTTTTATGCCTCTATTACTGATGATAATGTTTTCGTTATTTACAGGTATAAATGACAGAGAATTAACCCGAATAAATTTTCAGGATCGGTGAAAACCCTAAGCGGTTTTAATCCCTTTGATTCTAGGTCTTTTTCCATAGTTTCTAGGTTAAATTTACGCGAAATTTCTGTCAAAATACTTTCTGATGCTTGAAAATTAACTGTTAAATCGAGTTTTTTAAGATGAACATGGTGAGTTTTTTGACAAATTAAATACATTTCAATTTGGGATTTGTCTTGATTATAGATAGCTTGATGACTAAATAAATCAAGGTTAAAATCAGCTTGAAAACGCCAATTTAAATGGGAAAGCATATTTAAATTAAAAGCTGCTGTCACCCCTTGGGCATCATTATAAGCTGCTTCTAGAATTGCCGCTGGTTTTTGGAGATCAATCCCTAATAAAAAATAATCTCCAGCTTTTAGGACAGTGGCAATTTCTTCTAAGAATTTATCACATTCAGATGCAGAAAAATTACCGATAGAACTTCCCAAGAAAAAAATCATTCTGGTATTATAGGAAGTGTTTTGATAATAAGCTAAGGCCTGTTCGTAGGTTCCAATTAACCCCTGAATGGGTAAATTAGGATATTCTTTTTGTAATTCTATGGCACTAGCTTTGAGAATAGTTTCACTAACATCGATAGGTACATATTTAGAGGATTTTTGTTGCCGATAATAAGCGTCCAATAACAGACGAGTTTTCGTGGAACTACCACTACCTAATTCTATCAATTCGCAGGGACCTGTATAGGCGACAATTTCTTGAGCATATTCTTGGAGAATAGCGGCTTCTGTCCTAGTGGGATAGTATTCTGGTAATTGACAGATTGCTTCAAAAAGTTGGGAACCTTGCCGATCATAAAAATATTTAGATGGTAAACTTTTGGGGGTTTTAGTTAATCCTTTAATCACATCTTTTCCCTCGTCTTTAACCATATTTTGACCGGTGGCAGAGGTAACTAAATACTCAATTTGTAATAGTTCTTGGTTAGGTGGGTTAAGTTGCATAGATTCTCCGATTATTCTCCAGTTTTTTGATTGTTCTCGATCAATGCCGAGGATGAAATCCACTTTGACAGCTTGAATACTGGCAGCGATTATTGTTCTTTGGTAATTTTACCACTAAAACGCCGCAAAATTTACCTCTTGTCTAGATAGACAAAGTTTATGGATGGTAAATAAAAGCTGTTAAATCCATCGAGATGGGTGCTGATATTATCCAAGCAAAATTACCGTTTCAATTAATCAGTAAAGATTGCATTTCCTCTAAGGTAAGATTTTCTTGGATATAGCGAGGATTAAGGGGATGATAAGGACTAGCAAGACGATCTATCTTAATAACTCTAGCAGTTTCAGGAATGATCGGAATATCGGGATCGTAGGGGGTGCTGCGGGTAAGGGAACTAGAAAAACCTTTAAAAATAGAGATTTCTTCCTCCTCCCCATCCACAGCAATAGTCACTAATAAAACCTCTTGGGGATTTTTGAGGGTGTATTGTTCGAGTTGTTTACCAATATTCATAGAAAAATGGCTAATTATCGATAGCTAAAGACCTCCTATTGTAAAGCTGAACGTCCCTGTTTGCCAAGGCGAATAAGAAGAAAATGGGCAAAATAGAGAGTATAAAAAGAGAGACCAACTAAACCAAAAAAGCCCAAAACATTAGCGGTAGCTTCTGAATGAAAAATCTCGCGAAACTGCCAAGGTGCTTCCTGCCAAACTTGACAATAGGGAGAATTTAGCAATTCCCCTGACATAGCACAGGAGAGAAAAGGTAAGGTAGAAATTGCGCCCAAAGGACAATAAATCGTTACTGCCCAACGCCAAGCAGTGGTGACAAATTTAATTGGACTGGAGGGTAAATCTTTAATTTCATCGTTAATGTCCACCCAAAACCAGAGGGAAATCGGGATTAAAATCTTAGCTAAAAAACTGGTAACAAAACCAATCGGCCAGGAAGCGATCATTAAATATACAGTAATTAATAAAAGACTAGCCACTCGCCAATAGATAATCAACAATTTTTGTAATGATTCGATTTTTGCAAATAAAGACCAAATTAACAAAATTGCCGGAATAATCACCGTAAATAGGACGGCTAAACGATAATCTATCCAAACGAGAGGACGAAACCAAAGTTGATTCATAAACTATTCAGACATAATTACACTGTCAATATTTTACTGTCTTCGGACGCAGGAGCCAAAATCGGCCACAGCTTGACCAACAAACAAAAAAACGAGGGGCGATCCCTTTATAGCTGAGATCGCCCTAAAGCTAGGATTCTACTGTGAGGAGAGAAAAAACCGCTGCCTGACTGCATTAATCTTCATAAATGCGACACTCGGCGGCATCGGGATTAGAATCACAATAATTTTCGAAGTAGGTTTTTTGGGGGTGGTCCTGACGTTGGTGAGCGGCTTCTGCTTGTAATTCTTCCACCGCATCCCAAGCGGCGGCGCATTCGCCAGAGGTGGCACCTTCCGTACTACAGACGGCTCTGGCGTTTTCTAGCTCTTCTTGAATTTTATCTTGGATATTGCTCATGATTCCTCTGGAATTGATCTATTGACACTCTAACAATTATACAGTCACCTTCTCAAGCCACAGGATCGGTTATCCCACTCGATCGCCTTTCCTGTGCTATGAAGCCGATCCTAGCGCAATTTTTGGGGAATTTAACATCAAGATTTCCTGACTGGGCCAATTTTTAGCCTACATTCCGCACTGGAGAAATGCCAGAGGGATTTCTCCCCGGCATAGACAGCGAGCAGAACCATATATCGACTTATTTAGGCCGTCTTACACCAAATCCGTTTTTAATAGTCTGATTAACTGCCAAGTTATCGATTGTTTTTCCACGCTCCAGTGCTTTGGCACTCACCTACTCTCCTATACCTTTTACACAGGATTTAGTATCATTCTAGGGACTAGGGGAAAAAGACTGTTTTGCTGGCAATAGTCAGCATTCCTGTCACCAAAATGCCGACAATGCTAAGGAATCCAATGGTGGTAATGTTGACTCGTGCGTTGAGATCGTCAACCCGCTTTTCTAGTCCCGTAACTTTGGCATCTAAGGCCTTAATATCCCCTTTAATTTCTCCTAAACTGTTCTCGATCGCCTTCTGTCCATTTTCTAGGTTTGTCAGTCGGGACTCGATCGCTGTTAGTCGGGATTCGATCGCTTTCTGTCCGCTAACGATTAAATCTTCTAACCTTTTCAGATCATTCTCGGTAACTGCTGTCATCAGTGACAATCCTCTTAAAGTTGAATTTTTCCTAGTCTCCTAATCAATACTCTATCAATATTTTCTCGGTCGGGGACTCTTTCAAACAGTAATTCACAAAAATCAGATTCCCTACTGAGAGAGCCTAGTGATCCCGTCAAAACCGAAACATTTTTTGATTCGGTTACGGGGACAGCAGCACGGGCATTTATGGCTGTATAATTCCCGTTGATATTATTAGTAATAAAATCTGGGTGCAGCAGGACGGCACGGCAGCAGCGATCGCTGATAAATTGGTAGCTAGGGGAGTCCCCAAACAAGACATCGTTTTAGCTTACCATGGGCCCCCTGTGCGACAATATACCGAGTTTGCCCTTGGCTAAAACCATTAATTGATGACCTTGCCCATACAAGTTTTACCCCAAGACGTAATCGATTTAATTGCCGCAGGAGAGGTAATCGACTCTTTAGGCGCTGTGGTGCGAGAATTAGTCGAAAATGCCATTGATGCGGGGGCAGATAGGATTACCATCGATATATCTCCCCAAAACTGGCGAATACAAGTATCGGATAACGGCAGGGGAATGTCTAGAGAAGATTTGCAACTGTGTAGCTATGCCCACAGTACCAGCAAAATCCGCCAACGGGACGATCTTTGGCAGATTACCAGTCTCGGATTCCGTGGTGAAGCTTTGCACAGTATCGCACAGGTGGCGCATCTGCGGGTTGCCAGTCGCCATGACGATGATTTAGGTTGTTATTGTCTTTACAATCACCAAGGCGAGCCGG
>NZ_JASJFF010000056.1:0-9440 GCF_030065435.1 Microcystis sp. M53603_WE2 | reverse complement strand
CACCACCTTTTAGACTTTATGCTCGATGAGGCCATCCCTGTTACTCGCGTTAATTCTTCTTGATTTTGGATGGGGAGCTACAGGGCAAAAGCGTTTTGTATTCTGTATTCCTTGCTACATTCTGAATTTGGAATTGCTGGGGTCGCTCATATCTAGTTACGCATCTTGTCCACAAAATGTTACATTAAGGGTTAAACCTTGATTATTAGCTGGTACTTAAAGACCAAAATTAGCAGTAAATGGTCATATATTGCCAAATTACCCAATAAAATTGTCTACTATGAGTGCAGAACCAAATACCTCAGTAATTTTCGACGAAAACCAAGAATCCTTTCCTAATTCCCCCGAATCCCTGACCACCGAATCGGAAGCCAGTGTCACCGATGAAGCCAAAACTGTGACGGATCAGGCCGCCTCTAGCGAGGAATTTTCCTTTCTAGGCGGAATGACTATCGATACTCTACAAGAGGAAATTGATACTCTCAAACAGCAGTTAGAGGAACAAACCCAACAGGTTGATGCCTACAAGAAACGCTATATCACTCTAGCAGCCGAGTTCGACAATTTTCGCAAACGCACAGCCAAGGAAAAAGAGGAACTGGAAACAAAAATCAAGGGCAAAACCCTGATGGAAATTCTTGGCGTGGTGGATAATTTTGAGCGCGCCCGTACTCAAATTAAACCGGCTAATGATGGCGAGATGGGTATTCACAAGAGTTACCAAGGGGTCTATAAAATCTTAGTAGAGAGTCTCAAGCGTTTAGGCGTTTCCCCCATGCGTCCGGAAGGTCAACCCTTTGATCCCACCTACCACGAAGCGATGATGCGGGAGTACACCGATGAACATCCCGAAGGCACGGTGGTCGAGCAGCTAGTGCGAGGATACACTCTCGGAGAAGATGTTTTGCGTCATGCTTTGGTAAAAGTGGCCGCCCCCAAAGAGACAGATCCTAACGCTGCTCAGTCAGAAGCGACTGCCATCCCATCCCAGGAATCAGTCTAAAATCCCGATGGGGATTAAAGCAGTTTGAGGGTTAGGTATTAGCTGGTAGGGTATGTATTCCCTCCCTATCCCCTATTCCCACTGAAAGACTTTTTCTCTCTTGACCTAAAGTTTGCTGAAAAAGTTTTTCGTGGGGGCAGGGTGTGGGTTGTAGGATTTTACCCATAAGAGCCAAAGATATTATCCCACAAGGTTTTTAGATTTATTCAGCAGGCCCTATTGATCTTTTAATTAAAAACGCTTCTATACCCAAGGCTTTTGCTCCTTGGTAATCCTCTTTTTTACTATCGCCAATATGCCAAGCTTGTGCGGGGGAACAATCATGTTTTTGCAGGGCGATTTGAAAAATTTCAGCATCGGGTTTAGCTGCTCCTGTCTGGGAAGAAATCGTGATCGATCGAAAAAAATATTCTAAGCCTAATTCGGCCAAAACTTGGTAGATACGACTATCAAAATTAGAAATAATGCCCAACTCGATCCCCTGAATCTGCCAGAGTCTTAAAGCGGGAATGACATCCTCGTACAGCACCCAAGGCTCGGCCGTGGCAAAATGACGGTAAAGTTCGCCAAAAAAAGCCTCAAAATCGGGAAATCGTTCCAGATAACCTAAATTATTAAAAACCGCCCCAGTCAGCGATCGCCACCAGCGATACTCTAACTCGGGAATTTGTGCCGGTTCAACCTCAGGAAAAGCTAAGGGGGGAGCAGTGGGGAAAATAGCCGAGAAAGACTGTTCTATAGGCTCGGCCGCCACCTCTACCCCAAAATCCGCCGCTATTTGACTATAAATTGCTCCGACACTGCCTTTTACCCCAAAAATGGTCCCCACAGCATCGAGAAAAATAACTTGCGGTTTCTCCATGAGAGTTTTGTCTTTAACGGTCTAACTGAGGTTTTTAGGGTCGGTCCTTTAGCTGGTCTAACACACCTAACAATTGCTCATTTTAAAGGATTATGGCGAAAATTCTCGGATCACTTGCCAAACCCTTAATACCTCTGCCACTGTCCATGCTTGGGCAAAAGCGCCCCTAGGGGTAAAAGGGGCATTACCATCGAAAATTTCGCTTAAATTACCGATACAGCTATCCCGAAGATGGTCGATCATCGGTGTTAAAAAACTCTCAGCTAGGATGGGATCGCGATAGACTTTCAGATGGGCCTCGATAAATGCCCCTAATAACCATCCCCAGACTGTCCCCTGATGGTAGGCACTATCTCTTTTTAAGCGATCGCCACTGTAAACGCCAAGGTAATCAGGATGATCGGCATCTAGCGATCGCAAACCGCGAGAAGTCAACAATTTTAAAGCACAAATATCGACAATAGCCCTTTTCTGTGAGGAATTTAATAACTCCTCCACCGACAAAGACACGGCAAAAAGTTGATTCGGTCGTAAACTGGCATCATTACCCTTGTCCGTATCCAAAACATCGTAACAATACCCCAGAGAATCATCCCAGAAGCGAGAGAACCCTTTTAGGGTCATTTTTCTCATTTTTTCGTAATCAGTGGCATCCATGCCCAAATAATGGGCAAATTGAACCATTATTTTGAGGGCATTGAACCAAAGGGCATTAATTTCTACGGGTTTGCCGATGCGGGGAGTAATCACCAGATCATCAACTTTGGCATCCATCCAAGTCAATTGTACTCCCGCTTCGCCGGCATAGATCAAACCATCGTCATCTAGGTGAATATTGTAGCGAGTACCGCGACGAAACCAAGCGATCACTTCCGTTAAAGCGGGATAAATAGTTCTGAGAAACTCAAAATCTTGGCTTTGGTTAAAATAGGAACGAATGGCTTCAAAATACCAAAGAATAGCATCGACAGCGTTATATTCGGGCATTTCTCCCCCATCGGGCAGTAAATTCGGCAATAAACCCTGGTCTAGATAACGGGAAAAAGTTAGTAAAATCTGACGCGCGATCGCAGATCTGCCTGTAGTCAAAGTTAATCCTCTTAGGGAGATCATCGTATCGCGACCCCAATCACCAAACCAAGGATAACCCGCGATTATCGTTTTGCCCTCCGGTTGATCCCGGAGAGGACGACTAACGATAAACTGGTCGGCAGCGAGGGTAAGTTGTTGAATCCATTCGGGCTGCTGGGGATTAATCAGACTATTTTCGTAGCGATAGCGAGACTCTAGAGAAGATTGACCGTCTAAATTAGGATCGGGACGGGTACTAGCGGCAATTGTCACCGATTCTCCTACTTTGAGAGTAGCCGAAAAACTAGCCCCATGGAGATGATTTTCCCGATCGATTAAACCACGATAACGTTCCACGGCCAAATCAAAGCGATAATACCAGATATGAGCGGGAAAAACCTCTCCTTGACTGATTAATAGATAAAAAGGTACAGCATTGTCATAGGCAATCACTCTGACTCCTTTTTCTAGGGGACTAATAGCCATTTGCCAGTTAAAACCCTGGGTATTGCCGTGAAAATCACGATAATTGACAAAAGCAGTCAGATTGAGAGTTAGGGGAGAATTGCCACGACGGTAGGTATAGTGAGTATAGGTGGTATTTTCTCCCTGTTCCATCCAGATACGCTTTTCTAGTAAGGCATCCCCGCAGATAAAAGTCCAGACGGGAATTGTGCCTTCCAGATGAAAACTTTCGATATTAATATAGCCTTGCGGTTCGATCGTAGCACCTAACCAGCGATTGCTGGCCAGATGATAAATTTTCTGGTTATATTGTATCGATTCATCGATTTTAGTCACAAGAAGCGTTCTTTGTGTCGGTGGAGCCAAAGCAGCGATCAAGAGACCATGATAACAGCGAGTTAGCAATCCGGCCACAGTTCCCGCGGCAAAACCACCAATACCATTAGTGACTAACCATTCGCGCTTTTCAGCCACCGGGAGATAATTGCAGATATCTCGACCAAAACGGAGCTTGACCATGGGCTTCCCAATTCCTAGTAATTTTGTTATAATCAAAAATTGTGTCTTTATATCTATAGACTAACTCTATCTTAAGGAGAAAAATCAGCAGTGAGTAAACGTACTTTAGAAGGAACCACGCGCAAACAGAAGCGCACTTCTGGATTTAGAGCGAGAATGCGTAGCGTCAACGGACGCAAAGTAATTAAAGCTCGTCGGAAAAGAGGGCGCTATCGTTTAAGTGTTTAGGTTATTCTGGGAACCGACTAATTTTCGTGGGACTACCCCAAATTCATCGCTTAAAACATCGACAGGATTTTCAAGCTGTCTATGGAACAGGGAAGCGTTATCACGGTTCCCACTTAACCTTAATTAGTTTAGAGGATTCTTGCCCAGATGCCCCCGGCCCCAGTCGTTTTGGTATCTCGATTAGCAAGAAAGTTAGTAAAAAAGCGGTGGTTCGTAATCGACTAAAAAGGCAAATACGAGCGGTAATTCGGCAGTTATTGCCAGAAATAGCAGCAGGATGGCGAGGGATAATCATTATCCGTCCAGGGGCGATCGAGTGCAATTATGAACATTTTTTGCGAGAATTAAAGCAGTTGTTAGTGAAGGCGAATATAATTCATGGGCATTAAAGAAGAAACTTTTTATGAAGGCGGTCCGCACATCGGCGACCTAATCATCAATATCCTGCTAGGATTTACGGTGATTTGTTTGCCTTTAACCGTTGGGGCAGTGGTACGGGCAATCTGGTTAAGATATAAGATAACCGATCGGCGGATTTCGATCACTGGGGGTTGGATGGGACGCGATCGCACAGATATTATCTATTCAGAAGTGGCAAAAGTGGCAAAAATGCCGAGAGGAATTGGTGTTTGGGGGGATATTGTCGTAACTCTCAAGGATAGAAGTCGTTTAGAAATGCGCGCGATGCCGAAATTCCGGGAAATTCATGACTACATTGCCGAAAGAGTCGCCGATAAAACCGGTCGTCCCCTAGAATCGATCATCAGTCAATAAAACAAAATAATCGATCGCCTCGATTCGATAAATTAGATTTGTTACAGTGCCACCCCATTAAACGAGAAGACATAGATTAAACCCATGGATTTTGGAGTCGGATTTATTTCCACAAATATCATGTTGCCAATCCTAGATTTTTTCTTTCGGATTGTGCATAGTTACGGTTTCGCCATCATTGCTTTAACGCTGGTGGTGAGATTTGCCGTCTTTCCCCTCAGTGCCGGCCAGATTCGCAATATGAGAAAAATGCGAATCACTCAACCCTTGATGAAGGAAAGACAGGCAGAAATTCAACAACGCTACAAAAATGACCCGCAAAAACAACAGGAGGAAATGGGCAAATTAATGCAGGAGTTGGGCAATCCCCTGGCCGGTTGTTTACCCCTGCTATTACAAATGCCGATTCTTTTGGCTTTATTTGCGACGCTGCGGGGTTCCCCCTTCTCGGATATTAACTATACCGTCGATTTACAGGTGCTGCCGGCTGAACAAATCGCCCTCGTGCAGCGCCAACCCTATGGCACCAAACCCCAAAACGTCTATATTGACGAGTCTCTCCACTATCCCATCACCGCTTTTTTACCCCAAGGCAATAAAATCGCTCCGGGAGAACAGGTAAAAATCGACCTGCAAAACGACCAGGGCAAGTCTTTAAGCCAATTAGCCACGGAAGCACCGGAAAATAACCTAAAACCCACCTACGAGGTGGTTAAAGGTCAAGAACTGGTGCAAGTTAATGAAGACGGTTCCATCGTCGCTTTAGCCCCCGGAGATGCCAGTATTAAAGTTATCGTGCCGGGGATTGCCGCTAATACGGGTTTTCTCTTTATTGAGGCCCTGGGAAGAATTGGGGCAACCGGTGCCAATGGTGAAATTCACTGGGATATTTTGGCGATGGTGATCGCTTTCGGTATTAGTATCTATGTTAACCAAGAGTTATCCGGTGCCGGCGCTCCTTCGGGGGGGGCAGCCCAACAACAGCAAACGGTGAATAAAATCACCCCGATAATTTTTAGTATGATGTTCCTGTTTTTCCCCTTACCAGCGGGGGTATTGATGTATATCTTAACCGCGAACATCTTCCAAACTATTCAAACGGTGATTTTGATGCGGGAACCGTTACCGGAAAACCTGCAAAAATTGGTAGCGGAACAGGAAAAAACGGAAAAATCCCGCGATGCTCTCCCCTTTGAAAAACGTTCTAGCAAGAAAAAGGAAAAAACATCGTAATGAGTATATGGGAGCAAAATAGCGAGAAAGCTAAACAATGGCTGGAAAAACTGCTAAAGTTGATAGCCATGCCCGCAGATGTCCAGATTGGTGTGCAGGAATTGGGAACTGGACCTTCCTCCTGTTGGTTAATTATTGATAGCAGTCAATTGAGTCCCCAACAAGTGGAACTTCTCCTCGCTAACAAGGGTGAGGGACTGGATGCGATTCAATCCCTAGCTAATACGATTCTGAATATTGGTGTCGAGGCGGCAGAACATCAGTTCTATATTGTCGAAATCAATGGCTATCGTCAACAAAGACAGGCAGAACTTTTCGACTGGGTGAATCAAGCGGCGACGCAAGTGCGGCAAACAGGGCAGGAAATAGAATTAAAAGCCCTATCTTCGGCGGAACGTCGCCAAATCCATGCCTTTTTTCAGGAAGAAAACGATTTAACCACGGAAAGTCGCGGCGTGGAACCCGATCGCCGATTAGTAATTCGTTTAAAATAAGATCAAAGGGTGGGGTAAAACCTGCCCTCTTTTTTATTTTAGCCAGATATCTCCTGTCTGGAGTTTCTTCACCTAACGGAAGATTTTTGATTGTTGCAGGAGAGTTAAGTAGGGAGGCACAATTATTTGTAGGATGGGTTAGCGGTAGCGTAAACTATGCGCGCGTTGGGTTTCATGCTTCAACCCAACCTACGTTCATCTTATATTTAATTCCACCCACCCACTTAATAACTTAACTTCAGAGCATTTACAGGTACATCATCCCAAGATTCTACGGTTCTTAAAACTGCCACCCACCCCGCTTGTTTTTGTTCGTCCGTAAGATTGGTTAACCAACTTTGATGACAATCTTTTGCCGCTTGTTCGTCTTGACAGGCAATACAAGCTTGTACTAAACCACAGGGATCAATCTGTTCATTTACCCAAATAATCATAGTTAATAGCCCTACTTAACTTTATTATTATAATCCATCGATCGCCCACAGAGAAACTTTTGATATTGATAACCTGTTACATAATTGGAGGATAACTCTGAGAGTTGACAGTCCGATAAATCTATTGAAGAATGGAAATTAATTAACCATAATTCAAAAGGGGGGGAAGATGACAGATTAAAATTTGGCTTTTGTTCTGGGTTAACTAAGAGAAACTTAGGGGTTTTATCGGGAAATCTTTGGTTAAATTCCCAAGCAATTCCCATCATTTCTCCCACCTGCACTAAACTCCTATAGCTAGTGGCAATTACTAACGGATAACGGCTATTATTTTCGATAGTGGTAACTAATTTATCTGGGCGATAATACTTACGATAGCCTAAATTAAAAGTCACACTTAGGGAACTAACTAAAGCCATGATAATTACAATAATTACTATTCTTTTCTGCTTCCTTTGCCAACAATTATCTAATAAAATTGCTAGAATTAAAATTACCGAGGGAAAGTAAACAAAACTATATCTAGCTCCCCGGGTAATATCGATCGAAAGCAGATAGGTGATGACAAAGAAAATGGCAATTGAACTGAGAAAAAATGCCGAGAGAATGCCTAATTCGGGTTTATAGGAGTCTAGCCATGCTGTTTTTAATTGTGGGATAATCCAGAGAAAAAAACCGATCATTATTGCCCCAGAAATCAAGATAATTATTAAAGATTCTGATTCGACGGGGAGCAGGGAAAGCATAGTAATTAATGTTCCCAGCAATTGAAAAAAGGGGCTAATTACGGACAAAAAACTATCATTGTCTCTCTGAATCCAACTGGTCATCTGATTGCCATAATCTTTGGGTACAAACGTGATAAACCAAATAATAATAAAGCTCAAGTTACCTAAAAAAAATAAACTTAAACGCCACCAATTAGTTATCCAAAAGTTTTTTTGTTTGATTTGATTGAATAAAATCCATAATAAAGTTATCGCTTCCGCTAGGATAGTTAAACTAAAAAAATAGTGGACTAATAACCCTAGACAGTTGACAATTAACCAGAAAAAAACCAAAGTATGGGATATTCTCTTATGGTCGATAATTTTGATGCTTGCCTTAAGAAAACAGCCTAAAGATATGAGGACAAATACAACCGCTAAAGTATAATGACGCGCTTCTTGGGAGATAAAAACCGCGTAGGGAGAAACCGCCATTAAAATCGCCGCCAGAAAAGCGATCGAGCCAGATTTAAAGACCAATTTACTGATAAAATAAATTAAAGGAATCGAAATAACTCCCCAAAAAACTGCCAGCGATCGCATTCCTGCTAAAGATACATATTCTCCCCGATCAAAGAATAATTTATTCCAGAGATAGGCGAGAATAAAATATAAAGGTGGATGATTGTCCTCCTGAATAACTAATTTAATTACATCGGCAATAGTTGCCTGATGGTTGCTCTGGAGAGGTGCTAATAAAGTGTCTAGGGAAATTATTTGATTTAACGGCACTATCTGGTAATTATTGCCAATACTAAAAACCATAGTGGCAAATTCATCCGTCCAGGGAGGTTTGCTCGTTAATTGTGTTAACCTAATAACCAGTCCCAAAATTATTACTAATCCTAACCAGCAAAAATCAGACCAAGATAACCGCTCCTTGCTTCTTTGTTGTAGATCAGAAATGACTGTAGATAAATTCAATTTAATTGTTATCTCCAAAAGATTCGATTATTTTAACCGCTTCCGATGGGGAAATATCTTGACGGCAATTAGGATAATCATACTCCTCCCGGGCAATTAATGCCCCACTGAGACGATAAAAATATTCTCCCATTTTCATCCAATCGGAATACAAATCGGGTTCGGGGAATTGTTGCCTTAATTCCGAGTCTTGGGGTGTACCATAATTGAGCCAGTATCCTTCTCCAAATAGTGGGGAATTGAGCGCCAGGGTTCCCTCTAATTCTAAACCATCATCGCCCCTGGCGTTTTCGATTCCTTCCCAAAAAACAGCTATTCTCGGCATTTTCAAAGAGGATTGCGTAGTAAATTCTCAAAAAGTGCTGGTAGAAAAGCCATAGCCAAGCTACTAGGCTGTGGGAGCAGCCTAAGTAACAGCCAAAGCTTTAGCCCTAATTACCTCAGGTAAGGGTGGGATTTGCCCATCTCCTCGCAACCGGGAGATGAGAAAATGCCAAAACGAGATACCCAGCTTCCGACAAGTCTTTTTCAAGCCGACAAAAGTATCTCTGGCTCGCCGTCCCGCTTCCGAACGAGTCCCGCCACTAATTTTGCGCCGGGTGACATATCCTGCATTATTCATGAGAGTAGGGTAAAAAACCCTGAAACCACTACCAGATATAAGTT
>NZ_JASJFF010001288.1:0-1701 GCF_030065435.1 Microcystis sp. M53603_WE2 | reverse complement strand
GGAGTGATCAGGGGGAAATTCAGGGACTTTTTCCCTGAAAATTAGGTAATTGACCCCCTCAAAATCGGTAAAACCCCACACCCCACACCCCACACCCTACACCCTGCCCCTAGGAAAAACTTTTTCAGCAGACCCTAAATAATCTTCCGGTTGCCGTTTGCCAAGCTCAGAACTAGGATAGGAAAGAACGAGGTATTAATGCAGCAAGAGAGGTTTAGACTGTGACCAATGTAGCGATCGATGTCCGATTAACCGAGACTTCTCTGTGGCAATGGCAAATATGGCAAGGATTGCCCTATCTTACCTGTAATCTCCTAGAGGACTGGTCCCACGGCTTTTTTACCCGTCATTATTACCCCCAAACCCCGGAAGCTTTTACGGCTGCTCTGGGGGCAAATGTACCGGTTTATCGGGTCAAACAGGTACATGGCGATCGCCTATTAAATCCCCAAGGGATTACTAACCCGGAAATTGTCGAAGCGGATGGAATTATCACCGATGCTTCCGGTCAAGGGATTTGGGTGGCCAGTGCTGACTGTACGCCCGTACTAATAGGCGATCGCTCTACTGGTGTTGGGGTGGCGATTCATTCTGGATGGAGAGGGACGGCCAAAAGGATAGTTCCCAAAGCAGTAAAGCAGTTATTAAACTCAGGTAGTTGTTTAGATAACTTAGTGCTGGCCCTGGGGCCGGCAATTGCCGGGGAAGTGTATCAAGTAGAGGCAGAAGTTGCCGTAGAAGTGGGTTTAAGTTTATTCCCCCAAGAAACCAATCCCGACCAAATTCTGGCGAATTTATTGAACCTGTCCCCCTCCCCCTTATTTGCTGACGAGGAAAAAGGGAAAGTGCGCTTAGACGTGCGACGGGTGATTTATCATCAACTACAACAGTTAGGAATTCGGGATGAACAAATTGCGATCGCTCCTTTTTGTACCTATCAACAAGAGGATCATTTTTTCTCCTATCGTCGGGAAAAAGCCAAAAAAATTCAATGGTCTGGCATAGTTAGCCGTTAATAACTCGGTGGACATTCACTGATTACTGCTCACTGATAACTGAAAAATCCCCCCTCTCCCATGCGTATTGTTTTTTTCGGAACCCCGACTTTTGCTGTTCCCACCCTAAAAAAATTATTAGCCAATCCCGATATAGAAGTAATTACCGTCGTTACCCAACCGGACAAGCGCCGGGGAAGGGGCAATCAATTAATCCCCTCACCGGTGAAACAAATAGCCATAGAACAGCAAATACCGGTTTTGCAGCCCAAAAGTGTCAAAAAAAACGCTCGAACCTTAGATTTTCTCAGACAATCGCGGGTGGATGCCTTTGTGGTGGTTGCCTACGGACAAATTCTCTCCCCAGAAATTCTAGAGATGCCGAGATTAGGCTGTATTAACGTTCATGGCTCAATTTTACCGAAATATCGGGGAGCAGCCCCCGTGCAGTGGTGCATCGCTAGGGGAGAAAAAGAAACCGGCATTACCACCATGTTAATGGATGCGGGCATGGATACCGGACCGATGCTACTGAAAGCCTACACCCCGATCGCTCTTTTTGACAATGCCGAACAGGTGGGAGCAACCCTAGGACAAATGGGGGCGGATTTGCTCCTAGAAACCCTCTCTAAGCTCGATCGAGCAGAAATTACCCCAATTCCTCAAAATAACGACGATGCCACCTATGCCCCTTTAATTCAAAAAT
>NZ_JASJFF010000142.1:0-11572 GCF_030065435.1 Microcystis sp. M53603_WE2 | reverse complement strand
GATTCTTGCGGCCACATTGAACCGAGAGATACGGCATCAGCGAAGGTAATTGAGAACCGAGGAAAAAATGCGGTCGGACTGACCGTGTTAGAAAACGCTTGCGGAGGCGATTTGACGGGGATCGACCGGGTTAAACCAGGTCGATCTAGTTAAAAGCCTAAGAACCGAGAATCCCCCGCTACACCGCGCGAGCGGTTAGCGGGGGAGAGTCAATAACCTTTTTCTCTTATCCAGAGGACTTCTGGGTTCGCAAAGGGACAAAAAAGTGTGGAGAATCCTCCCATAATCGCTACAATTTTTCTAGAGGCTAAGTATTGCCCTCATTTAAGTTATTTTGTACTCATTAAAAACCATGAAAATTCTTCACGGTACTTGGATTCCCCAATCAACGGATGAATTTATTCAGAAGGGTAGCTTTTATCTTTGGGGAGAAACTAGCACCCCGAAAAAGAGTCGCACCACTGCTGATAATTATCATCCTTTTCAGTTAAGCAAAGAAGAATTAACTAGCTTTCTCACTGGAGAGTTAGGAATAGTTCAATCGAATTATAATCCTCTTAGTCGGCAATTTGTCCCCCGCTACTTTCTTTTACCTAGTCACGAGAATCAACCTTTACCCTCCTTAGAATTACTACGTTATCTAGAAAAAGAACCCCCAGAAAATAGCCAATGGCAATCTTGGCAAATTGATTGTTATCCCCTTAATCCTGTACTTAAACTGCTCAATGATCTGCACTTTATCTGTCTTTACAACTCCTCAGAGATTCAGTTAGGTGCAGATTTACTTTTTTGGTATCACTACAGTCAAGCTTTTAAAGAAATAATTCTCAAAGATAACTATATTCCTGCCTTTAAATATCGAGAATTAGCCACAAATAACCAGAAAACCGCTAACTTTGCCATCTACCCTCTTTGGGAAATTATATCAGCAACCTACGAACCCAATCTCGATCACTATCTCGAATATCTTCCCCGCATTTGTCTTGCTGGTGCTGAAAATCCCCATGCTTCACCACAATTATACGATCCCAAAACCCTACTCCGGCACTTCTCCGAATGTCTCCTCAATGAAATTGTCACTAATACGGCAATTCCTGCCAGTTTTGATAAAAAAATTAGCGAGACAATTATAGGTGATTGCTTCTCTGTGACTAAGGCTGCTGGATTTCTGCAAACCGCTGCCGCTTTAGAAAAATATCAACAGTGGCAAACTTGGAGACAGCAATTACTAGGAGACCAAAATATATCTAGTTTTAGCCTTGGTTTTAAACTAACGGAGGCCCCAGAAAATAATATTGAACAGTGGCAAATTACTTTTATCCTCATCTCTAAACAAGACCCCTCCCTGCGATTAGAATTAGACGAATATTGGTATGCAGTACCTGAAACTAGAACAAGCATACGAGCGCATTTTGGTCAGGATTTAGACAAAAATATTTTACTAAGTTTGGGTTATGCTGCCCGTATTTATCCCCCCATTTGGCAAGGATTAGAAACGGATAAACCGACGGGATTTTCTCTCAACCTTACAGAAGCTTTTACTTTCTTAAAAGAAACTGCTTGGATTTTAGAAGATGCGGGATATAAAGTGATTATTCCAGCTTGGTGGACTCCCGAAGGTCGTCAACGCGCCAAAGTTCGGCTAAAAACTACGTCTAAATCAGGCAAATCTACCCCCGTTAGTAAAGGTATTTTTAGCCTCGAAAACATCATTGAATATCAATATGAACTAGCCATCGGTGAAGAAACTATTACCCAAGAGGAATGGCAACAATTAATTAACACCAAAACACCCCTAGTTAAATTTCGAGGTCAATGGGTAGAATTAGAACAAAATAAAATGCAGCAAATGCTGGATTTTTGGGAGAAATATCAGCAGGAAAATCCTGAAATGAATCTGATTGAATTAATGAAAAAAGCTGCCGAATCCCCAGAGGAGATTATTGTTGAAACCGATGAATTTTTGGGTTCTATGCTAGAGAAATTACAAAATCCTAGTCAACTAGAACCGATCGAAAATCCTCCCCAATTACAAGGAACGCTGCGGGAGTACCAAAAGCGTGGAGTTGCCTGGATTCAATACCTAGAACAATTGGGGTTAAATGGTTGTCTTGCTGACGATATGGGATTAGGAAAAACCCTACAGGTAATTGCTAGATTGATTGGGGAAAGAGAGGGAGATAATAATGTTTTGCCAACTCTGCTAGTCGCACCCACTTCTGTGGTGGGAAATTGGGCAAAAGAAATTGAAAAATTTGCCCCCCATCTTCAGGTTTTAATTCACCATGGTAGTAAGCGCTATCAAGATGAGAGCGAATTTCAGACAGTAGCTAGTCAAAAGGATATCGTCATTACTTCTTTTACCTTAGTTCGCAAGGATTTGAAATTATTTAACTCGCAATCTTGGCAACGTTTAGTAATTGATGAAGCACAAAATATCAAAAATCCTAAAGCAGCACAAACTAAAGCAATCTTAAGTTTATCTGCACAACATCGTCTCGCATTAACGGGAACTCCAGTAGAAAATAGACTGCTTGATTTATGGTCAATTTTTAACTTCCTTAACCCCGGTTATTTAGGTAAAGAAACTCAATTTCGTAAAGCGTTTGAAGTGCCAATCCAAAAACAAAATGATCGTCTCCAGTCCACGGTTCTCAAAAAATTAGTGGAACCTTTTATTCTGCGTCGGGTAAAAACCGATAAGCAGATAATTAAAGATTTACCTGACAAAGTGGAAAACAAACAGTATTGTAATTTAACTAAAGAACAAGCTTCTCTCTACGAAGTTGTCATCAAAGAAGTGGAAAAACAATTAGAAGAAGCGGAGGGAATAAAACGCAAAGGATTAATTTTATCTACCCTGATGCGCTTGAAACAAATTTGTAATCATCCCCGTCAATTTTTACAGGATAACAGCGCTTTTACTCCTGAGCGATCGCATAAGTTAGAGCGTTTGGGAGAAATGCTAGAAGAAGTAATTTTAGAGGGAGATAGTTTGCTAATTTTCACTCAATTTACTGAAATCGGTGACTCCTTACAAAAGTACCTCAAACAAACTTTTCGCTACAATACCTATTATCTTCACGGGGGGACTTCTCAACCAAAACGAGAACAAATGATCGAAGAATTTCAACATCCCGAAACAGAACCTTCCATATTTATTTTATCCTTAAAAGCTGGGGGAGTTGGCATTACTTTAACCAAAGCAAATCATGTTTTTCATTTCGATCGTTGGTGGAATCCTGCGGTGGAAAATCAAGCAACCGATCGCGCTTTTAGAATTGGTCAACAAAAAAATGTTTTCGTGCATAAATTTGTCACTTTGGGAACCTTAGAGGAAAGAATTGATGAAATGATCGAGGAAAAGAAAAAGGTAGCTAATGCTATTGTTAGTAATGATGAATCCTGGTTAACGGAATTAGATAACGAAAGTTTTCGTCAGTTAATCGCATTGAATAAACAGACAATTATTTAATCGAGGTAAACCTATGAATAAATTTAGTAAAACTTGGTGGGGACAACGCTTTATAGAAGCATTAGAGGAATTTACCGACTCAGCGCGTTTGAGTCGAGGACGTTCCTACGCTAAAAATGATAAAGTCAAGAATTATAAAATTGATGGTAATTTAATTACTGCTCAGGTGCGAGGTTCCATTAATCCCTACTTTGGAGTTTACAAAGAACCTTTGTATAGGGTGAGTATCGAGATTAAACCAATTACTAAAGCAGAGTGGTCACAAGCTTTATATAATCTTGGTTCAAGAGCGAGTATGATCTCTAAACTGCTGCTCAAAGAAGTTCCCGATAATATTGATGAAGCATTTAGCGATCTGAATCTGCACTTATTACCCCACAGTCAAAAGGATTTTATCACCAATTGTTCCTGTCCCGATTGGGAAAATCCCTGTAAACATATTGCTGGAGTTTATTACCTCGTTGCTTCCCAATTAGATCAGGATCCTTTCCTCTTATTTGAATTACGGGGTATCTCTCGTCAAAAATTACTGCAAGAGTTAGCAAAAACTCCCCTCGGTAAGCTGCTTTCCTCCTCCATCCAAGAGGAAAAAATTCCTCTTAACCCCGTTATCTCCTATCACACTAAACCCGAAACCATACCGGCAGCAGAAACAATTGATCTCAAAGAATTTTGGCACTCTCATCACCGTTTACCAGAAAATCCTCAGTTAGTTAAATCCGCAACTATTCCCGCAATTGTCATTAAAAAAGCTGGTGATTATCCTGCGTTTTGGGATAAGGATACTTCCTTTATCGAGGTAATGGAAGAAATGTATCAACGGGTACGCAATAAAAATGCAGGGATACTTTAAAAAAATATAAGTTTTCCTTTTGGGGAGTCAGGAGTCAGTCCCGATGTCAAATTAGGTTACACTTTATCTTGATCAGAAACGCTGTAGCTAAATTGCTGACTTTTTGACTTAGATATCTATCCATTAGGAGGGTAGATTAGAATAAACAGGTTAACAACTGACAGTAATTGAAAATCTACCCCTAGCCTGCTAGTATTGTTATGAGACTGGACATAAGAGAGACACAATGGAATCCTTAACTATTAAAAATTTTCTGATTATTAAGTATGCGGAAATAGAGATTAAAAAAATTAATGTTATCATCGGTGAACAGTCCACTGGTAAAAGTATTATTGCTAAATTAGTTTTTTTATTTGAAACATTTTTGTTTTTAAAGATTAAAATTTATGCTTTTAATGCTAAGGATCAAAAAGCTATCAGACGCATGGTGCTGCAAGATTTCGAGCAGCTATTTCCTAGATATGCGTGGAAAGATCAGTCCTTTAAAATAAGTTATGCTTTTAAAAATACTACTTTTATTATTGAAAGACATAAAGAAAGTTCCGATGGATATTATAAATTAACATTCACCTATTCAGAAAATTTTAAACAGCTTTATAATAGAATCATTAGACAGATAAGACGATTGGATAGAGATGATAGCTTAAAATCAAGCTCAAAAGCTCTTGAATACATCGAAAATAATCTTTCTGCTTCTGACTTATTTAAAGATCGAGAAGGATTTATACCCACAGAAATCTTCTTTATTCCAGCTGGTCGCACTCTGTTTGTTAAATACTTGACCAATAATATTTTTGCCTTTTTAGCTAATAATTTTGATCTTGATCCTCTCATTATCAACTTTGGCTCTAATTATGAAAATGCTCAACGCCAATACAGAATAATTAATGAATCAGAAAGTTTATTCCTATATAAAAAAGATGATAAAAAACTTTATGATCAAATTAAATTAATTACTGAAAAAATTCTATCGGGTAGCTATGGAAGAGAAAAAGATCAAGATTGGCTTTATCATGCCGATGGGAGAAAGATTAACTTAATTGATGCTTCAAGCGGACAACAAGAAGCCTTACCAATGTTATTAATTCTCTTAGTTTTCCCCTTTTTTGCCACTCACGAATCTAATCAATTTTTCATTGAGGAACCTGAAACCCATCTTTTTCCCTCCGCTCAAAGAGATATGGTAGAACTATTTACCTTACTTTATGCTAATAAAAATTGTCGTTTTTTTCTCACTACCCATAGTCCCTACATTCTCACAGCTTTGAATAATAAAATCATGGCAGCTAACGTTGAGCCTGTCAAAGCACAAAAATCTTTAGGTTATAAAAATACTATTCAATTTCAAGATGTGTCAGCCTACACAATTAGCAACGGACAAACTCAAAGTATCTTAGATACAGAGGTGAACTTGATTGGTATCAATAACCTCGATGCTGTCTCCGATGAACTTAGTCAAGAGTTTGAAGAAATTTTAGAAAGAAAGGCTCAACAATAATGGATATTAGTCACTGTTCTGAATGCAATAATAATAAAATAGTCAAAGTTAAGGAAAATGGGAAAGAATTCATCGTCAATAATAATAGTCAGAAATTAATTACTAAGATAAAAATAGATAATTGTTTAATCATCGAGGGAAAAAGATGCGACTGGCTGTTAGAAATTGATAGTCCCTGTAGCTTGGCTCTTTATATTGAACTCAAGGGTAAAAATATTGAACAAGCTTATGATCAATTATTGTCAACTCTAAATCATTCTTGCTTACAAGAAAGACATAAAAAATCTAAAAAAGAATGCTATATTGTCGCTTCTAGAGTATCAAAAGCTGGAACCAATGTTCAGGTTTATCAAGCAAGATTAAAGCAATCTCATCCCGAAGTTAGTTTAAAAGTCAAGTCGATGAAAGCTGAAATCACTATTTAGGTTTTTCCCTCAGAAAAAAGCTGAACTAATTATTCCTGTCCCGATTGACAAAATCCCTGTAAATATATTGCTGGAGTTTATTACTTCGTTGCTTCCCAATTAAATATGGAAGAAATGTATCAACGAGTACGCAATAAAAACGCTGGTATGTTATAATTAGGTGGGTGTTAAAAATTGTCAGACACCCTTCTTATTAAGAAAAAATTAAGGCTAGATTAAGGGGAGATCAGCACCCCCCTTATCAAGGGGGGCAGGGGGGATCGGAATTTTGAAAAAGCATTCTATTTTTTAAGACAAGCAGAATCTATGAACCAAGAATCTCTCAGCTTTGTCCATGGTAATGTCAAGTTAGCCGATCGCTTTTTAGTTTGTGGATTGGGTAGTCTCGGACAACACTGCGTCAAGTCTTTAAAAGAGTTTGGGGTTAGCGTCGTCGGTATCGAACTAATACAGCCTCCCAGTTGGGAAATTAATGATTTTCCCGATTTATTAGAGGAAATAATTATCGGTGATTGTCGTCAAAAAAACATTTTAGCAAGAGCGGGAATCGATCGCTGTCGGGCTGCTTTAATTGTCACCAGTGATGAGCGAATTAATGCCACTACTGCCCTAATTATTCGGCAATTAAATCCCCTTACCCGCTTAGTGGTGCGTTCTTCTAAAGATAATCTCAATCAGCTACTTAAGGAACGTTTAGGCAATTTTATCGCCTATGAACCCACCCAACTACCCGCCAATGCCTTTGCTTTAGCCACATTAGGCACGGAAACCCTCGGTTTTTTGCATCTCGACGGTCAGAAATTGCGGATTATCCAGAGACAAATTAGCCCCGAAGATGGTTTACTCGATCGCTTTTTAGGTGATTTAAATACCCCCACCCGTCGTCTGTTAGCACACACAGCCCCCGATGAACCTTTAAGGGCCGGATTTTATCAATGGTCCCCCACCACCACTATCGGGGCCGGTGATACCATTACCACCATCGAAACTACCTATCAAAACATCGATGCTACCCGCCAGAAACCTTCAAATTCTCGCCAGAAGTTGCGGCATTTTTGGCAAAAATTGCTCAAAGAAATCCAACAATTCTGGCAATTGAGTTTTCAGCAGCAAATTCACCGGGTGGCTTTCATGTCAGTATTTATCATTATCCTGCTGGTAATTATCGGGACTTTTCTTTTCCATCTCTACGCCCCGAGAGCTTCCTTTATTTCCGCTCTTTCAGGAACGGCGATTCTTTTATTAGGTGGTTACGGTGATGTTTTCGGTGCCTCTAACCCCGAAGATTTAAATGCGGTTCCCTGGTGGATGCAGCTATTTAGTCTCTTTTTAACCTTAGCTGGAACCGCTTTTATCGGGGTTCTCTATGCCATTTTGACAGAAACTTTATTATCATCAAGATTTCAATTTATCCCTAACCGTCCCCCAGTTCCCCAACAGAATCATATCGTTATTGTGGGCTTAGGTCGAGTCGGCAAAGAAGTGGCTAATTTATTACTAGAAATGCAACAGGCGATCGTCGGGGTCAGCTTAAATAGGGATTTTGATGCAACTATCCTGCCAAAAATGCCCCTGATGACGGGAAATATCGAAGAATCTTTAAAAAATGTCAATTTAGATAGGGCTAAAAGTATAGCGATTGTTACTGATGACGAAATCCTCAATTTAGAAGTAGCCCTAACCACCCGCAAACTCAACCCCCAAAGCTACTTAGTCATCCGCACCACCGACGACAACCTTAGTCAACAATTAAGTCAAATTCTGCCCCGCTCTCACATTTTGGGAACCAACACCGTAGCGGCAGAAGCCTTTACGGGGGCCGCTTTCGGAGAAAATATCATCTATCTGTTCCGTTGGGCGCAAAAAACGATTCTGGTGACAGAATACGAGATCGAAGCTGGAGATACTCTCAATGGTAGCTCGATCGGGGATATTGCCTACGGTTATCGAGTCGTGCCGATCCTACACCAACGAGAACGGCAAGCCCCGAAATTAATGCCCGAAGATTATCTCAATTTACGCATCGGCGATCGCATTGTAGTGCTGGCCACTATCAACGGACTGCGACGGGTGGAACAGGGTCGTCGCACTCCCAAAACTTGGCGCGTGCGGGTGGAAAAAGCCTTTAACCGCAATATTGCCGCAGAAGCACCCACCGTGATCAGTCGTTTTTCTAATTGTCCCCTGAAAACCGCCAGCGATCTCATGGAAAATTTGCCAGCGACTCTCGGCGCCCCCCTCTACGAACAGCAGGCGATTCGATTAGTTTCCGAGTTAAAAAAAATTCAAGTTCAAGCCTTGGCTATTCCCATTAACCCGAAATCGGGGTAAATGGGAGTTATCCTTTTTTGTCAAACTAGAAGGCTCTCTCGGTCTTTTTTTATGCAGTTAAAGTGACCGTAGCCTTGGCAGTTTGTCCGGAATCAGAAGTAGCAGTAATAGTAATTGTATCCCCAGCATTTCCTTGTGGGGGTGCAGTGTAGGTAAATTTGGCATCAGTGGTATTTTTATCAATTTTACCGCTTTCTGGCGGTGAGATTGTGATGGTGTAGTTACCAACGGGATTAATGCTAAATTCTTTCTCCCCGTTTAATGCTAAACTTGCGATAGGCGGAGCGATCAAAATCGTTGGAGGTAGTCCCTGTCCAGTGGAACTAGCCTCTACAGTTACTTTTTTCTCCACTTGATTAATTAAATCGGGAATAAGACGTTCGCTAAATCCAGCCACAAAAGCCATTGTCAAAAGTCCATATAAATAGGTGTCATTCCCCTTATTTCCATTGTCAGTCCGAATTTGTAAGGGAGAAATGCTAGAGTTAAGAATTAGCAGAATAAAGAAAGCGAAACTTCCCCCTAAAATGGGTTTGGTTAAACCAATTGACAATGGCAATAAGTCATCGTCATATTTTTGATTTTTGGGATTATCAAAGTCTTGCAAACGAGTTAGAAGACTAACTGCTCCCCCTAAAGTCCCTGTCATCAATATCAATATCAAGAGTCTAAAATTTCCATCTTTGTCCTCAGTATTTTGGTTACTAGAATTTGAGATTGGAGGTAAGGGCATAAGCAAATCCTTCACTGGAGGGGAGTTCATAATACCCCAATTCAAAGGGAGAGCTAACACTAATCCAATTAAAACTTTTGTAGGTATTTTGATAGAATGGAAAAGATTACCTCTGAATTCGGCTAGACCATTCCAAAAACCCATCTGGGTTTTTCTTAATCCTGTTTCGGCAGCATAGCGTAATTTTTGTGCCAAAATAATATTAGGTTGACCTGTTAAAGATTTAATCGCAATTTCTCCAGCATCTACCACCGACTTTACTTGCATGATATCCCAAGCTTTGGAACTGTTGATGAGTTCCACCTGCGCTATCCCTAGTATTATAATTAATTTGGCTAATTCTCCCTGTACTTCCCGGTCTAATTCTGGAGGGAATCCCGCTACTTGTTCTTTAGTTTTTCCCAGCAAAGTATCAATTCTTTGATTTAGTTTAATCACCTCATCTCTAGCTTTAATTTCATTGATTAAATCGTCTAAAGTTTGAAATAAAACACTTGCTTCTTGTACTTGTAGTTGTGCAGAATTATCTTTAAATTCCTTGACTAACTTTTCAAAGGGTTCATCTACTTCAGGAATTGAACTATATTTGTCTAATTTATCCTTCAGTTCAGCAATCAAAGACTCATTTTTCTGTTGTAATTCCACAGTCGTGGAAAATTTAACCAAAGTATCTTTAACTTTTGTTTGCCAAGCAGTTAGCTTTTCCTTAAGTTTTGGCAAGTTTGGAACGTTAGCATTAGCATCGAATAGAGTCGTAATTGTTGCAACTAAACTATCAGTTTCTTGGCTTAAAGTATCAAGAGGAGTTTCTGAACTTTTACCCGTAGATAAAAGGTTGATTGTCTCCACAAGCTGATCTATATGAGCTATTATTTGTTTTTCTAATTCTTCTCTGCTAGGTAAAGGGTCTGAAAAAGTTAATTCACCTAGTTTTTGAATAAGTTCATCTCTTAAATTATTAGTCTCTTGAGTGATTGTTTTGGCTTCTGTTTGGTAACTAGCAAGGGTAGCTGATTTATCCTGACTAAATTTATTTTGGGTTTCTAGAATAAATTGATTAATTTTTTGTTCGATAGCATGATTCGGATTAATCATGATTGTCTTCTCCTAAAAAAAAGGCGAAAATGGGCTAAAATTCGATTATCTCCCCGATGCTACAATAGTTATCATTGATTTTCTGCAATTATTCATAAATCTTGATAAATTTTTATTTTTTTAACTCAATTCAGTCTGCCGTGGGGAGATAACACCCTGATCTCCTCAATAACCGCACACCGGGATTAGCACTCAAGCCCTAAGAGTGCTAAATTAACTATAAGGAGTCCTATCACAACAGCGATACCATGTCCAAAATCATTGCCTTTAAAGATGAATCCCGTCGCGCCCTAGAAAGAGGTGTCAACGCCTTGGCCGATGCGGTAAAAATCACCCTCGGTCCGAAAGGACGCAATGTCTTGTTAGAAAAGAAATACGGCGCCCCCCAGATCGTTAATGACGGCATCACCGTCGCCAAAGAAATCGAATTGTCGGATCCCCTCGAAAACACCGGGGCGAGATTAATTCAGGAAGTAGCGGCAAAAACCAAAGATTTAGCGGGAGATGGCACCACTACCGCCACCATCATCGCCCAGGCTTTAATTAAAGAAGGTCTGAAAAACGTTACCGCCGGGGCCAATCCCGTCGCTTTAAGACGCGGACTGGACAAAACCATCGCCTATCTGGTGGAAGAAATCGCCGCCGTCGCTAAACCGATCGCTGGAGATGCGATCGCTCAAGTGGCCACCGTTTCTTCCGGCAACGATGAAGAAGTGGGAAAAATGATCGCCGCCGCCATGGAAAAAGTCACCACCGATGGCGTAATCACCGTGGAAGAATCGAAATCCCTAACCACGGAATTAGAAGTAGTGGAAGGGATGCAGATTGATCGCGGTTATATCTCTCCCTATTTCATCACCGATCAAGAAAGACAGATCGTCGAGTACGACAACCCCCTGATCCTGATTACCGATAAAAAAATCAGTGCGATCGCTGAATTAGTCCCCGTCCTCGAAGCCGTTGCCCGTCAAGGTCGTCCCCTATTAATTATCGCCGAAGATGTGGACGGCGAAGCCTTAGCCACTCTAGTGGTCAACAAGGCCCGGGGTGTCTTAAATGTCGTCGCTATCAAGGCCCCCAGTTTTGGGGAACGTCGCAAGGCGGTTTTACAAGATATCGCCATCCTCACCGGCGGTCGTCTGATTTCCGAAGAAGTGGGCTT
>NZ_JASJFF010000930.1:0-1181 GCF_030065435.1 Microcystis sp. M53603_WE2 | reverse complement strand
TAAATTCCGCAGATTGATTAAAGCCATTACACCGTTATGCCCTTTCTGACCGTTTGTTTCCACCCATTGCCAGAAACCGGCTAGAGGGCGCTCGGAATCGGTTAAGGCGCGATTAGTGGTGGAATAGGGCATAATATTGCCAATGATCCGCACTTGCGCCGGTAAAATCCCGTATAATTCGGCGAGAAAATTTTGAGCGTAGGGTTTCAAGCGAGTGGACTCCTGACATATCCCGTCGAGATAGACGATATAACGCTGCACTTGGTTTTGGGGTGGTGCTAGTTGCTGCCAGGGTTCCTCGGCATAGACGCGACTGGGACTGTACCAACCGGCCCACCAACCCAAGGCTTCTAGAGGCGAGGTCAGTGCTTCTAGAAATAAACCCAGGAACAGTAATAATAGACTAAATCCGATCAGATCGAAGGTCAGTCGCACGGCATCATCAAGGGCAAAAAATCCTTCCTGTAGCCAAGTTTTGGCGGGAGAAAATAGGAGAATTAAACATAAACCTAAAAAACCTAGCCCAACATATTCTAGAACTGTTTTGAGATTTTGAGTTTTTACTACTTCTAAATGATGACCGATTCTGAGAAAATTTTTACTAATTGGTGAGATAAAAAGAGACATTTCCGTGAGATAATTGTGCCAAAGGGCTTCGTTTTTCGTCTTTTCTTCCTCTGTTTCCTCGCTGGTATCTTTTTCTAGGTCTTCTGGGTTGATTCCCGAATCAACAATTTTTTGCAAGTGTTTTTTATCGATCACTAATTCGACCCCTAATAATTTTTCTGTCAGCCAATGGACAGCAAAAATAAAGGGATAACCGATAGTTCTCTGGAAAACTAAAAGGACAAGAAAACCTAATAAAGAGGCGATGAAAGCATGAAGTAAAGAAATATTGAGGAGAACGGTTAAACCCACGGCCAGGGCTGCCACACTCCAGAGGATTAATAAGATATAGATCGCCCGGCCAGCCTAGGGAAGAGCGATCGCTAATCCGAAGATAAAGGGTGCGTAACTATACTTTAGACGTTCATAATCTGAGATTTATTAAACTTCTGAAATCGTAGATTCAGCAAGGAATCCAGTTCTTTTTTATGTTTCAAATGGGCATCATTCAAACATTCATAAATGGCTGAAGAAAAGTCAGAAAAGTTTTCATAGTATTTACCATACAAACATTT
>NZ_JASJFF010000072.1:0-2556 GCF_030065435.1 Microcystis sp. M53603_WE2 | reverse complement strand
GCTTCGTTTTTGAAGCAATTGTCAAACCGCCGACACCATCGGTCAAAGCATGGGGGCATTGCGGCTGGGGTTGTCTCTTTCATCGCTGATCTTTCAACGTAAAGTGCTTACTCTTTAACGATTATACTCGATTTGATCTTTATTTAGCGTTTAAGTCCCACTAACGTCGAAAAATTAAAGACCGATGAATCTGACAAATCTTTTTCTTGAGCTTATCAGAACTGCCGTGGTTCAAGATGATGATATAGGCTTGAGTAGGAAACTGTAAATTGGTAACGAGCAAGTTAATTAATTTATGAGGCGCATCCGAACTTTCAATCAAATCTCGTTTACGAACAATCCCTAGAACACAGAAGTGGTTTTCAGGAAAGTACCTGACCACTTTCTCTACTAGATAAGCTTCTTTAACCTGCGGATAGCAAGCTAACTGCTGTTTCAGTTCATTTACCTCTAATGCTTTCAGAGTGTGAGGTTGAAATCTATCGTAATCACCCACAGTAGCTCTTTCCTGTTGAGCTTTTAGTAAAAGTTGATAATGTTGTTCAGCTCGTGCGCGATATTTCTGAGCCTCTTCAGTTTGACCTTGTTGACAGAAAAAACCATAAACTAACTCACAGCCAGCTATGACCCAATCCACTCTTTGCTCTATGGCTTTTTCGATATGGGCAATGCCTGATGCATCAGCCTTGTGTAAAAAAACTTGTCCAATAGCATAGTTTGCTTCTGCATGATCGGGCTGAATTTTTAACACGTCTTGTAAGAAGGGAAGTGCTGCTTCACCACCTTGTAATTCCAAGGTGTAATAGGCTCGTTCCCATGCTTCTTGTTCAGGCAGAGTCTGCATTTGGGCTTTTTGATCTAATGCTCGTAGTTTGTCTTTGGTTTCCTGTAGGTATGCATAGCGCTGTCGCCAAGGTGTCGATATGGCTGCTTTCCAATCTTGATCGAACTGTTTCGCAAATTTGTGTAAGATCATCTTTCCCAGAAGGTGTTCTGCTGCACTTATTTGGATTGTTGCGGGTTGAGGTAACGTTTCTAATTGAGTAGTCTGATAACCCAGCGATTTTAACCGATCAGCAAGACAGGGATGGGTGTCTGCATAACTGGTTTTTTGTGCAAGCGCCTGCTCTAACCATTGTTTGGTCTCCTCTTCGGCAATTGGATTATGCAAAACGGTCAACATAGATGAATAAGCATTGCTCGGTGGATCAGCCTGATGCTCTGCCCGTTTTTGGATATCTGACCAGAAGGAACTCTCCAGAAAACGAGCTTTGACTTCTATGTTAATTAGAGCTTCAGCCGTGTTGTTTGCGCTAGTGAGTTGAGCCGCACAGCGATCAGCTTCATACTCATTCATTCGTGCCAGGGTAAAAGAATAGGCATTAAAGGAAGGCCAATACCAATCTAAAAAGCGATTAAATAAAACAAAGGCTCCAGATTGATCGCTTTGATGTAACTGTTCATAAATCTGCATCCAAGTTTTGCGAATTCGATAAATCCATGCTGCAAAGCGAGAATGGTTACCAGAGAGATGCCCTAACTCGTGCGCCATAACTGCTTTAAGTTGTTCCAGCGATAATGACTGCATCAAGGGAAGTCCCAAAAGTAAATAGTTTTCCTGCCAACCAAAGATACCCAGTCGTGGAACTTGAACGACTGCTGCATTGAACTCTTGATTTAACAGGATGTTATGAAATCGGGGAGCTTGGAGTTTAGTCGTCAACTCATCGACTAGAGCGAATAATTTAGGAACTTGATGACGATTAAGTTTCAAACCTTCAGGCTCAGGGACGGTCACCCAAAGTGATCGCACAATCACCCATGCTGGAATTAGTAACAAAATAGCCAGCTTAATAATGACAGAATTGACACGGTGACTGAAAACAATAAATGAGACAATTAATCCAATTAGTGTTAACAGCCCAGCAAGCACCAGAAAGATGTAGGCGTACCCTAATATGGCAAACAGGGCAACTCGTAGGCGATAACTCCTAGGATGTGCCTTCGAGAATTTTTCTAGCGTTCCAACTAATGTATCAAACTGTTTCTGTGTGATTGTCATAAAAATAACTGTACTAACTATCGAAAGATGCGTTATAAATTTCCTAGTGAAGAAAGGCACTCATGCAAGAGGCAAGGGGGGGGTTAGATATGTGTAATTAATTTTGCTTAGGTACTTAACTGATAACTGATCACTGAAAAGGTGCTGGTGTGATGATTCGTGCTGTCAAGGTTCCGTTCTATTTTTCGGGTAGGGGTAAAATTCCTCAATTCAGAGGGGTAAAGCGGCTTAGTCTGATTTTGCCTTATGGAAAAACATCAGCGGCTTTCCTCTTGATTTCGGAATTTTGGTGATTTTAGTTTAATTTTTTTGGCTCTTCGGGAATTGTTATGCAAATAATTAACTTAAAATAAAATTCGATGAGAGCAACTACGCTCAAAAGTAGCTGAAACCCATACAGGAAAGGACTTAAGGCACAAATAGGTTAATACCAAAAGATAGACAATCGAGTTAAGATTTGATATAATGGCCAAAAACCAGAGTGTTTTACTTAT
>NZ_JASJFF010000472.1:0-2516 GCF_030065435.1 Microcystis sp. M53603_WE2 | reverse complement strand
TGTAACATCGTTGTTAAATAAAAATCTTTCTCAATTAATTCTTAAGAATTTGTAAATATTGCGGAATGTTAATTTAAATATTCTCAAGTTTTTGGAGTCAATAAATAATTTTTGCTTATCTTTGATCAACAGAGGCAGTCCCAATGAAAAAATTTTCACCCCCACAGATGAAAGAGGTTTCTTTCCCTACACCCTACACCCCACACCCTACACCCCACACCCCACACCCCACACCCCACTGAAAAAGCTCCGGCGTTCGATCGCCCGGATAGATGGTCGGGGATTTGGGTTAGGGTAGTAAAAGATACAGATTACCCACCCTTCCAGACCAACAATTATGACGAACACCAGTAACCCGCTGCTTGCCGGTCAAGGATTACCGGCTTTTGACCAAATCCAACCCGGCCTAATTGTCCCTGGCATGACGCAACTTTTGCAGGAACTGGCCAGAGAATTAACCGATTTAGAAGCGCAGATTGCCCCCACCTGGGAAAAATTAGTCGAACCCCTCACCCGGATCGAAGAACGTTTAAGCTGGAGTTGGGGGATTATCGGTCATCTGATGGGGGTAAAAAATAGCCCGGAATTGCGTCAAGCTTACGAAACCGTACAACCACAGGTAGTCGAGTTTATTAGCCGTTTAAGCCAAAGTAAACCCATTTATGAGGCATTCTCGTCCCTGCGTCAAGGGGAAAGCTGGGGGCAATTAGACGAGGCACAACAGCGCATTGTCGAAGCTTCTCTGCGGGATGCCCAATTGGCCGGGGTGGGATTGGTAGGGGAGAAAAAAGACAGATTTAACGCGATTCAACTGGAATTAGCGGAAATCACCACGAAATTTTCTAATAACCTCCTCGATGCCACCAAAGCTTTTCAACTAAAACTAACAACCCCAGAAGATATCGCCGGTTTACCCCCTAGTCTCCTCAGTTTAGCCGCCCAAACCGCCCGGGGCCAAGGGGAAACTAACGCCAGCACCGAAACTGGTCCCTGGGTGATTACCCTCGATTTTCCCAGTTATTTCCCCTTTATGAAGTACAGCGATAATCGGGAATTGCGGGAAAAACTCTATAAAGCCTACGTTAGTCGGGCTGATCTGGGAGAATTGGATAATAATCCCTTAATCGATCGCATTTTGCAACTTCGTCAGGAACAGGCCCATCTTTTAGGTTATAGTACCTACGCCGAGGTCAGTCTTGCCCGGAAAATGGCCAATTCTGTGGATGAAATCGAGAAATTGCTTGACAATTTACGCCAAGTAAGCTATAAAGCGGCAAAACAGGATTTAGAGGCCTTAAAAACTTTTGCGGGAACCGACGATCTCAAGCATTGGGATATAGCCTATTGGTCAGAAAAACAGCGTCAGGCCAAGTTTAACTTTAGTGCCGAGGAATTACGCCCCTATTTCCCCCTACCACGGGTTTTAGAAGGCATATTTAGCCTCGCTAAACGGATTTTTGGGGTGGAAATTATCGCTACCGACGGTAAAGCACCTATCTGGCATCCTGATGTGCGTTATTTCCAGATTAACGACGAAAAGGGCGAAAAAATCGCCTATTTCTACCTCGATGCCTACAGTCGTCCCGCCGAAAAACGCGGCGGTGCTTGGATGGATGTCTGTATCGGTCGCGCCAAAACTGGTGCCGAGGTGCGTTTACCTGTGGCCTATTTAATCTGCAATCAAACGCCTCCAGTGGACGGAAACCCCAGTTTAATGACCTTTGAGGAGGTAACTACCCTATTTCACGAATTTGGCCACGGTTTACAGCATATGTTAACCACTGTGGATTATTCCGGCGCAGCGGGTATTAATAACGTTGAGTGGGATGCGGTGGAATTGCCCAGTCAATTTATGGAAAATTGGTGTTATGATCGCCCTACTTTAATGAGTATGGCCAAACACTACGAAACCGGTGAAACTCTCCCCGAACATTACTATCAAAAACTGCTCCTAGCTAAGAATTATATGAGCGGTTCGGCTATGCTGCGTCAGTTACATTTGTCTTTAGTAGATTTGGAATTACACCATCGTTATCAACCCAATGGCGGCGAAACTCCTAAACAAGTCAGACAGCGTTTAGCGGCGACGACGACGATCATTCCTCCCCTACCAGAAGATGCTTTCTTATGTTCTTTTGGGCATATTTTCGCTGGCGGTTATGCGGCGGGTTACTATAGTTATAAATGGGCAGAAGTTCTCAGCGCCGATGCTTTTGCCGCTTTCGAGGAAGTGGGATTAGATAACGAAGAAGCAGTGAAAGCGATCGGCCGCCGTTTTCGCGATACTGTCTTAGCTATGGGGGGAAGTTCCCATCCTATGAATGTTTTTAAAGCTTTCCGCGGTCGCGAACCTAGTACCGAGCCTCTCCTCCGTCATAGCGGCTTATAAAAGTAGGGTGTGTTAGCGTAGCGTAACGCACCAAAAACTTTTCTTTGTGGTGCGTTACGGCAATATTTAGCTCTTGATTTTTTCCCTGAAAACAAGGGATTGCCTAACGCACCCTACTTAACTACTG
>NZ_JASJFF010001155.1:0-4364 GCF_030065435.1 Microcystis sp. M53603_WE2 | reverse complement strand
TCTTGCACGAGTGCCTATCTTGACTAGGAAATTTATTTTGCACGACTACTTACCTCCTTGCCGCAAATTCTTGGGACAAGTGGCTTAAGCTAAGTAGGGAGGCACAATTATTTGTAGGATGGGTTAGCGGTAGCGTAACATAATCGGGCGTTGGGTTTCATGCTTCAACCCAACCTACGTTCATCTTATATTTAATTCCACCCACCCACTTACTTGTTTATACCCAAATAAAAAACGGTCTCCCTAAACCAGTTGCCAAAATCGCCGCCATGGACAGTCAATTACTTGATAAACTCGGACAATTACAAAACCTCTTAAAAACCAGCGAAAAAGCTCTGATTGCCTATTCTGGGGGCGTGGACAGTACCCTAGTGGCCAAAGTGGCCTATGATCTGCTAGGGAGTCAAGCATTGGCAATTACGGCGGTTTCCCCTTCCCTACTGCCGGAAGAATTAGAAGAAGCGATCGCTCAGGCCGATTATATCGGTATTCGGCATGAATTGGTGGAAACCGAGGAAATGAATAACCCCAATTACACCAGTAATCCCGTTAATCGCTGTTATTTCTGCAAAAGTGAGCTACACGACACCCTTAAACCCATCGCCCTCGCTCGTGGTTATTCCTACGTCATCGATGGCGTTAATGCTGATGATTTAAGGGATTATCGTCCCGGAATTCAAGCCGCTAGGGAGCGCGGCGCTCGTTCACCTTTGGCGGAAATTGGTATCACAAAAAGCGAAGTTCGTCAACTATCTCGTTACTTAAATTTACCTTGGTGGGATAAACCGGCGCAACCCTGTTTAAGTTCCCGTTTTCCCTACGGGGAGGAAATTAGCCTGGAGAAATTGCAAAGAGTCGGACGGGCGGAGATTTATCTGCGAAAATTAGGTTATCGTCAATTACGGGTGCGATCGAGCGGCGATACGGCACGGATTGAATTACCGGCAGCAGCAATTCCCGACTTTATTAATCGGACAAATTTAAGCGAATTAGTCGCTGATCTGCAAAAATTAGGCTTTATCTATGTCACCCTCGATCTAGAAGGTTATCAAAGCGGCAAGCTTAATCGAGTCCTCTAAGTGTGAGGTGATGGGAGAGTGGGAATTATGAATTATGAATTATGAATTATGAAGTGGGGAAGTGGGGAAGTGGGGGAATTTCAACTAAAACCCTAACACCCTAACACCCTAACACCCCAAAACCCCAAAACCTAAAACCTGTCCCAGAAGTCACTCGATCGGATATATTAAAAAAATGTTAAAAAGCCGGGGAGCGGACTGATGAACCTTTTTCTAGGGTTCCTAAGTCTTTACCCCTAAACCTCTAATTGCCAAGGCGAGGATAGATGAGTCAACTACAAAATGCCTTTACCCTATTCCTGAGCCTGTTGGTGGAAGCGATGCCTTTTTTACTGCTAGGGGTGATTCTCTCTAGTATTCTTTTAATATTTGTCGATGAACGTCGCCTAGTGGCCCTGATGCCTCGAAATGCTGTTTTAGGAGCATTTGTGGGGGGATGTATTGGTTTTTTGTTTCCCGTCTGCGAGTGTGGCAATGTGCCGGTGGCGCGACGTTTACTTGTGCAAGGAATGCCGAATGCAGTAGCGGTTAGTTTTCTCTTAGCAGCGCCGACAATTAACCCGATTGTTATCTGGTCCACTTGGGTAGCTTTTCGCGATCAACCGGAAATTGTTTTCTATCGAGTTATCTTTTCTTTGTTCATCGCTACGGTTATCGGTATTATCTTTAGTATCCAAAAAGATCCCCGACCGCTACTACAAACCTCTTTGGCAAAAAGTCTCAATTGGCAACCGCAAACACCGGAAAAAGAATCTATCCCACTACTACTACAATCCGGTTCTTTTCTGATCGGTAATTCTGGGCAAACTTTGCGCTTAGATGAAAGTTTTGCCGCTACTGCTGTCCTACCAGCAGTGCAAGCTATCCCGATGAAAAGGCGCTGGTTAACTTTTGTGGAAAACGTGGTGATGGAATTACGGGAATTAGGAGGAGTGTTAATCTTAGGAAGTGCTATAGCGGCCGGTTTACAGGTGTTTGTTCCCCGGGAATTTGTTCTTAATTTGGGTCAGGATCCGATTACTTCGATCTTGGCCATGATGCTGTTAGCGGTCATTGTTTCGATTTGTTCCACAGTTGATTCTTTTTTTGCTCTCTCCTTTGCCTCTAGTTTTACCAGTAGTTCCCTGCTGGCTTTTTTAGTGTTCGGTCCAATGATTGACCTGAAAGGGATTGGTTTAATGTTGTCTATTTTTAAACCGAGAATGTTAATTTATCTCTTTGCTTTAGCAGCGCAAATGACTTTTTTACTCACCTTGGCTCACAGTTATTTATTTTAGGTCAGTACCCGGATAGTTTTTCCCATGAATTCATCACGTCTAAAAATAATCGCCCCCCAATTTATCGATGTTATTGCCCTAATCGGTTGGGGTTCGTTACTATTTAAATACTGGATAACTGGACAGTTAAATTTACTGATACATCCTAATTATTTTATCCTGGTTCTCATCACCAGTATTGCTTTATTTGTTCTGGGAATAGTCAAGCTTTGGACATTATTAAAACAGTGGCAAAAAAAGATTAATTTAGATAGTAACGATAATCGATCGCATATTACCATTCTTCCCCAACATTTTGGCTCAGGTTTATTAGTAATCACTGCCCTTTTAGGCCTATTTATTGCCCCGCAGCCCCTCAGCAGTCAAATCGCATTACAGAGGGGAATTAGTGAATCTTTACCCCTAACTCGCTTGCAAACTCAATCCTTTGGCACTACCGTTAAACCAGAGGAAAAAAGTTTAATTGAATGGGTAAGAACTTTGAATGCTTACCCCGAACCTGATGCTTACACGGGACAACCGGTAAAAGTCACAGGTTTTGTGGTGCAATTGCCCCAATTACCCGATAATTATTTATTAATTAGTCGCTTTATCCTTACCTGTTGTGCCGTGGATGCTTATCCCGTGGGTTTGCCGGTGAAACTATCAGGAAGTCGCGGTCAATATCCCAATGATACTTGGTTAGAAATCACCGGAGAAATGGCCACGGAATCTTTACCCGTAGAGGTGGGAAAATCAACCACCAGAAGACAATTAGTAATTAAGGCTAAATCCGTGAAATCTATACCCACTCCTGTGGATCCCTACGGATATTAACAGTTAACAGTTATCAGTTATCAGTTGTTTCTAACCATCTACTATAATGATCAAGACCTTACAACTACAACCGATTGATAAATTAGCGATAACATTAATTGTATCGCTAACCTTAGTAATTGGCGGCTTAATTTGGTTAGGTAATAGCTGTGGTAATCAATGTCTTTTGCAAACCGGTCCAAGGGTCAAGGAATTTAGCTGGGAAAATCGAGAAATTGGCTCAGAAGATCAAGCATTTATTATCACTTTTGATCGCCCCATGGATCATGCTAGTGTAGAAAAAAATCTAGTTATCGATCCTCCGCTGCCGGGTAAGTTGAGTTGGGCCGGAAGACGATTAGCTTATACCCTCACTTCTCCCATTCCCTACGGAGAAAAATATCATCTGCAAATTGAAGGTGCGCGGGAACAATTTCGCAGCGGTAATCGATTAGGACAAACCCTGGCAATTTTTGAAAGAGAATTTAAAAGTCGCAATCGTGCTTTTGCCTATATTGGCACTAATGGGGAAGAACAGGGAAGATTAATTTTTTATAACTTGACCGAGGAGAAGAAAACCCTCTTAACCCCCGCAAATTTGACCGTTATGGCTTTTGAATTCTATCCTGATGGTAAAAAAATCCTCTTTTCGGCCGTGGCGAAAAATCGGGGGATAGAGGGAATTCGTGAACTGCAGCTTTACCAAGTTGATAGCAGTCAATCGCCTCTAAAAATTGAGTTAGTGCTAGACAATAAAGATTATCAAAATAATCACTTTGATTTAGCTAAAGATGGGGAAACTATTGTCGTGCAGAGAATTGAGCGCCGCAATCCGATTAACTTCGATTTATGGGCAGTTAAATCGGGGGAAAAACCCCAAAAATTAAACATCCAAGGCGGAGAATTTTTGATCGCACCTGATAGTAAAACTCTGGCTGTCACCCAGGGGGAAGGAATTGCGCTTTTGCCCTTAAAATTCGAGACAAAACCCCTGGATTTTTTACCAAAATTTGGGCGAATTTTGAATTTTTCTGCCGATGGTACGGCCGCAGCAATGGTGAATTTTAATACGGATAATGCCAAAATGCGTTATATTCGATCGCTTTTTTATGTCAATAATCAAGGATTACAAAAACGCTTACTCAATCTACAAGGTTCGATTATAGATTGTCAATTTAATGCCACCGGTAGTGATTTGTATTGTTTGTTAACC
>NZ_JASJFF010001210.1:0-2459 GCF_030065435.1 Microcystis sp. M53603_WE2 | reverse complement strand
GTGGGGTGTGGGGTGTAGGGTTTTACCGATTCTCATCTGGTCAATTACCTAATTTTCAGAGAAAAAGTCCCAGAATTTTCCCCCTATCTCTCCCACAACTGGTACTTTTTGATTGACAAAAAGTCTAAAAGTCTTACCCAATAAGGTTTTTAGATTTATTCAGCAAGCCCGAGTTAATCTAGCAATAAAAGCCATAGCTTCGCTTTTATTGCTGACTATTCCATCTAAAGTTGCCCCCAAGACTGCCGCAAGTAACGATTTAAACTGGGGACCCGGTTGATAACCCAAAGCTTTTAGGTCATTGCCGTCGATAGGAGCCTCGATCTGCGACCATTTAGTTAAATATTGCCAGATTAAAGCCCGAATCCTAGTCTCACTCCTCACCGCCACCAGTAACAAACTAGGAACCTTATAACCGTTGAAAAAGCTGACGATTTGACTAATGGGTTGATCATAAGCAAAATTATTGCTAATCTCTCTTTCCATAACTTCTAGTTTTTGTAAACGCTCCACAGTATCTTTGGGCAATTGTAAATTATTAGCGATCGCTATTCTTTCCCCCACAGCCAGAGAAGCGATTAATAATTCCAACCGCATTAACCAAACATTCACCGGCAATTCCAGACTTAAACAATCTAACCAACGACTGAGACAGCGCAATTGTCGCCATAAAGCCCGATTTAAACTTAAATCCCCGTGTAAACAGTGCAAAGCCCCCAAATCAGCCAACTTTTCCAAGGCACTTTCCCAGTAATCCGCCTCTAAAATATAATTCAACTCCGCTTTTAAACGGGACTGTAAAGCGGGTGCATTCTGATTTTGTTGCCGTGAGCGATCATAAACTCCACTTTCGATCGCATACCTAATATAGCTTTCTGTCAAGGGTTCAATAACAAATCCTAACCGAGTGGCAAAACGCACCGCTCGATAGATGCGCGTCGGATCCTCGATAAAACTATTAGCGTGTAAAACCCGGATTTGTTGGGCGCGTAAATCCAACATACCGCCAAAAAAGTCGAGTAATTCCCCCTCTTTCGGCGAAGTTAGGCGAATTGCCAGAGCATTAATCGTAAAATCCCTTCTATACAAATCCTGTCGAATCGAACTAGCCTCCACTTGGGGATTGCTGGCAGGATAAGGATAGAATTCCGTGCGTGCCGTGGCGATATCCACCCATAACGAGCCAAAACGCTCATCTTTGTGCCATAACAAAGCCGCCGTCTGAAATTCCCCGTGAATCGATAACCGGGCCCCCGGATAAATTTCCTGTAAACAATTAGCCAACTCCACCCCTGCACCCACACCGGCGGCGCGATGGCAGCCATCCACCACTAAATCGATATCCTGTAACAATAAAGAATCCCTTTCTGTGGCTAACAATAAATCCCGCACCGCACCCCCAACCAGATAGAGATGCCAACCGCGTTTTTGAGCGGCAGTGGCGGCAGCTTGCAGGAATGACCATAAAATCGGCTCTAAACGCTCTTTAATCGTCGGTAAAAGACAGGAAACCAAAGCAACCCCTTCAAAACGCACCCGCTCATTTTGATGAATCTGTCTTAATACATCTGTACGAGTGACGATACCGACTAACTGCCCGTTTTCTAGTACAGGTAAACGCCCCAAATCGTACGTTACCATCAGTGACTCGATTTCCTGAAGGGAAGTGTCGGGGGTAATAGTTTTCGGATTACAAGTCATGTATCCCTTCACGGGAGAGCGAGAAAAGCCGTGATGGAGAGCTAAATCGAGGTCACGACGAGAAATCACCCCAACTAAGCGATCCTGCTCATCTACCACCGATAAACCCGAATGGCCGTAACGGAAAAGGATGCGCTCGGCTTGAGATATGGAAGTATCGGGACGAATTGTTCGCACTGGGGAAGACATTAAATCCCTAGCGGTGGGAGAGGGAGGAATTTGGGCAATTAAGTCCCCCAGCAGTTGGTTTAACTGTTGAACTGGCTGAACATCGCGAAAGCTCACCGAAGCGGCCTGAGCATGACCACCGCCGTTATAGGGGCAAAAAAGCTGATATAGATTCACCCCATCGATTCTAGAGCGACCAATCACAGTTAAACGCTGTCGGGAATTATCTTCCTCGCCTTTACTATAACTATGGGCAAAAAGTAGCGCATCACTATCGGATAATTCCAGTAGGCGCTCGGCCACACTAGACAAACCGGGGATAAAATCGGCAGTATGGAGAAGAACATGGGCGATTTTACGGCCATGGATCGTTTTAATCTCCAGATTTTCCCAAGCAAGGCTAAATAACTCCTGTAAGCGGGGGGAAAAACTCGGTTGACAGTATTGGGCGATCGTTTTAATGTTAGCACCATAGGTCATTAACCAGGCCAAAGCATAGGCATCCCTGGGGGTACTACCGGCAAAAGTCAGGGAACCCGTGTCAACGTGAATACCGAGCGCCATTACCGTCGCTGCCATCGAGTTTGGTT
>NZ_JASJFF010000828.1:0-1678 GCF_030065435.1 Microcystis sp. M53603_WE2 | reverse complement strand
TTTGCCTCAAACCCTGTCTGCGTAAGGATTTCAGGAGTTTGTACCCAGTAGTTTATTAGTATTACATTGCTTTAACTCAGGCTCTGTAAGACTTTGAGCCATAGCTAGTATATTTATACGGGGGAAGTTCAGGTATAGGAGCTAGGGAATGGGGAAATGGGGAGATAGGGAGATAGGGAAATTTTAGCTAAATTCCCCACTACCCCAAAACCCTAAAACCTCAACCCTCAACACCCAACACCCAAAACCCTAAAACCCCAACCCCGAGCTAGGGAATGGGGAAATGGGGAGATAGGGAGATAGGGAAATTTCAGCTAAATTCCCCACTACCCCAAAACCCTAAAACCCCAACCCTCAACACCCAACACCCAAAACCCTAAAACCCCAACCCCCAACCCCTAAAACCCTATGATTAAAACCTCTGTTTCTCTAGCTGATTTCACTTCCTACCGGGTGGGGGGAAGAGCGCAATGGTATGCCGAACCAGTTAATCTAGAGGAATTAAGAGAAGTGTTCGCTTGGTTGCGATCGCAAGATTTACCCTTGACTGTTTTGGGGGCTGGTTCAAATTTACTAATCAGCGATCGAGGTTTACCCGGACTTGTCCTCAATACTCGCCATCTGCGATCGAGTTGTTTTGATGCCGAAACTGCTACGATTACAGCAGCGGCGGGGGAACCCCTGCCAAAAATAGCTTGGAGAGCGGCAAAAAGGGGCTGGAGGGGCCTAGAATGGGCGGTGGGTATCCCCGGTACGGTGGGGGGTGCTGTGGTCATGAATGCGGGGGCGCACACCTCCTGTGTGGCGGATCGATTAGTGCGGGCGCTGGTATTAAATCCCGATGGTCAGTTAGAAACTGTAAGCAAAGAAGATTTAAATTATAGTTATCGCAGTTCTTCTCTGCAAGGGGATCAACGTTTAGTTATCGAAGCTACATTTCAGTTAGAAGCTACCGATAATTGCGAGGAAATAATGGCAATTACTACCCATAATTTACGCCATCGCAAAAGTACCCAACCCTATGATCGTCCCAGTTGTGGTAGCGTTTTCCGCAATCCTAAACCGCAATTTGCCGGGGCTTTAATTGAGGAAATGGGATTAAAAGGTTATCAAATTGGTGGAGCGCAAGTATCAGAATTACACGCTAATTTTATCCTGAATATTGGTTCAGCAAAAGCCTCGGATATTCTGCGTTTAATTCGTCATGTGCAGGAACAAGTGTTCGATCGCTGGTCCCTCTGGTTAGAACCAGAGGTGAAAGTTTTAGGGGAATTTGACGGGATTTAACTATTTTTCTCGATAACGGTTGAACTCAGCCGCGATGGGCTGGAGTGCGACGGCAGATATTTTTATAATCCTCTAGCATGGTGCGTTCCCCAAAATCTATTGGTGGGGCAGTAGGAGCCACATTAGGGAACGCACCCTACGGCTAACTATTTTTAATATATCTCGTGGGTGGTGCGTTACATTTAATTAACGCACCCTACGCGATCGCCGATCGCACTGATAGCCGTTTGACTTTGATATTGCCAATTGTCGCAACATCTCAAAAACCGCTGAGAGGTAAGATGAAAGCCACGACAGCATCTCTGGCCTCTCAGCCTATCGCCTGTGGCTGTTAGGTAGTGTCTAGCTAGTGACCAACTTCCAGGCTGAGACTGTTCTGGGGAGCCGCCCG
>NZ_JASJFF010000916.1:0-5024 GCF_030065435.1 Microcystis sp. M53603_WE2 | reverse complement strand
TCATCAAAAATTAAGTCTGTGGGGGGTGGGGGGGGTTCCCAGAAGTCCTCGAAATCTTCTTCTATCAGTGCCGGAGAGGTGGCAGTTTCGTCGCTTTTGGCAATCGTCATTTTTTCGGCCTCTCTAGGTGGGAGTATCCATGTTTTTGCTGATTATTGATCCTATGTTACATCAGAATTTAGGAGTCAGTCCCGATGAAAAATTTTTCACCCCCACAGATGAAAGAGGTTTCCTTCCCTACACCCCACACCCCACACCCTCTTTCAAGTCAGGAGATAGATAGGAGTTGAGAAAATTATCTTCGCTTAACAATGATCAAAACTTTTCTTCTGGGTGCGTTACATTGGGCTAACACACCCGAATAATATTCTTAAGCTAACTAAAAAACTTGGCTTTATCTTTAACTAATTTTGTCCCGATTCCGGCGGCAATGACTTCGGAGAGAATGCTAATTAAACGATAGATAGCAACGGTGATAAGTACGTTAGCGGCGGGAAAGTTTTCTGTGTCTAAAAGTGCGATTGCTGTGGCTTCAAAAACTCCTAATCCCCCCGGCGCTCCGGGGACAACTAAACCCAATAACCAAGCAAAACTAAAGGTTCCTAAGAGGGGTAAAATCTGAGCGGGGGTAATCATTTTTAACACCATCCAAGCTAAAATAAAACCCGCACCGCGCCACAATAAAAATCCAGTTTCACCCAAGAGAGGGACGAGAGGATATTTAGTTAGATAAACAGGTTCTTGAGCAATCTTTTTCTTTTGGCTGAGGATTTTCAGAGGATAATTTAAAAATTTGGGATGAATGCCGATTAAAATTAATCCTAAAACTAATATCTGTATCCCTAGACTTGAGCTAGATTTCATCCAACCTAAACCACTACCAATAACTGCTATGGCTAAGGCTGCACACACCAGCAATAAAAGTTCTAATAAAACGCTTAAACTAGCGGTTCCCCAATCACTTCCTGCTTTATTAATTGCCACAATGCGAGCATAAAAGTGGCCGATATTACCGGGTAGATATTTTCCTAAATTGGTAATCATATAGATGCCAATTCCTGTGGAGGTTTTAATCGGTTGTTGATAGCTTTTGAGTATCCATGTCCACACCCATCCTGCCCAAATTTGAGCGATAACGGTGGTTACAAGTGCCAAGAAAAGAAATAACCAACCATGATTTTCAATTCTAACTGAGGTGACGTTATCCCAGTTATTTTTAAGGTTACTGAGAACAAAAAATAAGGTTCCCCCAATAATCAGCCAACGTAGAAACTTTTTCAGCATTTCATTTTTTCCTTTATTCATTTTCTGGGGGGAACCAATCGAGATCAAGAAGATTTTCTAAACTGTAGGGACATTCCCCAGGAAAACTAACTTGATTATCGGTTTTTTCTCTAACATAATTTAAAGCTTTCTGGTAAATACGAGGTAATTCTTGAGTGAGATAATTGCGGAGATTAGTAGTTAAATAAGTGTCGATCTGGTTTTTGAAATTGACGATTTCTGAACGCCAATGACTACGATTATATTCTCTTTCACTTCTCCAAAATTGCAGTAACAAAGCATGACGAATAATTTGCTGTAAAAAACTGGCAACACGAAACTTTTTTTCGTTTCCCAAGTCTTCTAATTCCTCGATTAAGTTTTCTAAGTCTAAAGCGTCAAATCTCTTCGCTTTTAAGAGTTCGATAGTTTCTTCCAACCAGAGAGAATCGTCAATCTCGTAGAGAGTTTTTAAGTCGGGAATAACAGTCATTATCGTCTCCTTTATTCGTAAGGTGGTAGCCAATTAGGATCGAGAAGTTCTTCTAAACTGTAGGGACAAGTATTAGGGAAAGTAACTTGATTTGTTGTCTTTTTTCTCACATAACGGATTGCCTTCTGATAAATATTATCAAATTCTTGTTCTAAATATTTCCGTAAACTTGCCGTTAGGTAGGTATTTAATTGATCTTGAAAATTTACCAGTTCTGATTCCCAATGACTTTGATTATATTCTCTTTCCCTTGTCCAAAATTGCAGTAACAAAGCATGACGAATAATTTGCTGTAAAAAACTAGCAACACGAAACTTTTTTTCGTTACCCAAATCTTCTAACTCCTCGATTAAATTATCTAAATCTAAAGCGTCAAATCTCTTCGCTTTTAAGAGTTCGATAGTTTCTTCCAACCAGAGGGAATCATCAATTTCGTAGAGAGTTTTTAAGTCGGGAATAACAGTCATTATCATCTCCTTTATTCGTATGGTGGTAGCCAATTAGGATCGAGAAGTTCTTCTAAACTGTAGGGACAAGTATTAGGGAAAGTAACTTTATTTTTTGTCTTTTTCCGCACCAAGAAAACTGCATCTTCATAAATATTAGTTAATTCATTTTGTAAATAATTACGGAGATTGGTGGTTAAGCGTCTTTTTAGCTGAATTTGAAAGTTGACTATTTCTAACTCCCAGTGATCCTGATTATATGCTCTTTCCTCTGTCCAAAACTGTAGGAGTAAACAATGTCTAATAATTTGCTGTAAAAAACTAGCAACACGAAACTTTTTTTCGTTACCCAAATCTTCTAATTCCTCGATTAAGTTTTCTAAATCTAAAGCGTCAAATCTCTTCGCTTTTAAGAGTTCGATAGTTTCTTCCAACCAGAGGGAATCATCAATCTCGTAGAGAGTTTTTAAGTCGGGAATAACAGTCATTATCATCTCCTTTATTCGTAAGGTGGTAGCCAATTAGGATCGAGAAGTTCTTCTAAACTGTAGGGACAAATATCAGGAAAGTTGACTTTATTATCGGTTTTTTGACGAACATATCGCACGGACTCAAAGTAAATTTGCTCAAATTCCTGTTCTAGATATTTGCGAAGATTTGTAGTTAAATAGCGCTTTAACTGATATTGAAAACTGACTATCTCTGCTTGCCAATGAGCTTGATTATATTTTCTTTCACTTGTCCAAAATTGTAATAATAAACAATGTCTAATAATTTGCTGTAAAAAACTAGCAATACGAAACTTCTTATCGTTTCCCAACTCTTCTAACTCCTCGATCAAGTTTTCTAAATCTAAAGCGTCAAATTTTTTCGCCTTGAGCAGTTCAATGGTTTCTTCTAACCAGAGAGAATCATCAATTTCGTAGAGAGTTTTTAAGTCGGGAATAACAGTCATTTTTTATCTCCTTTATTTGTAAGGTGGTAGCCAATTAGGAGCGAGCAGTTCTTCTAAACTGTAGGGACAAGTATCGGGAAAGTTGACTTTATTATCGGTTTTTTGACGAAGATAGCGAAGGGCTTTTTCATAAATAGTTGCCAAATTATGTTCTAGATAATTTCTTAAATTAGTCGTCAAATAAGTATTAAGTTCATCTTTAAAATTGATAATTTCTGAACGCCAATGAGCCTGATTATATTCTCTTTCACTTGTCCAAAATTGTAATAATAAACAATGTCTAATAATTTGCTGTAAAAAACTAGCAACACGAAACTTTTTCTCGTTTCCCAAGTCTTCTAACTCCTCGAGCAAGTTTTCTAAGTCTAGCGCTTCAAAATTTTTAGCCTTGAGCAGTTCGATAGTTTCTTCTAACCAGAGAGAATCATCAATTTCGTAGAGAGTTTTTAAGTCTAGAATAACAGTCATTTTTTATCTCCCCTAGAATTGGCAATAGTGACCAGTTAAACCGATCACTAAAGCTTTTTTACTGTTTATATACTAGATAATTTTAGCGGCGCGCAGACCGAAAAAGAGACCGAGGGCAATTCCGGTAAAAACGATCAGATAACCCGCCAAAGCAGCAACAGCTAACACAGACATGGTGAAAATCTCCCAAGTAATTTAATCTTTTTTAGCATTGTACCGTTATTCTTGCCCTTCCCCTTCCTCGTCTTCTATATCTTCCCCAAAGCGCTGCTGGGGGGGGATTGCGGCGACAATTGCCTCGATTACCTTGCCGACTGGAACAATTTCTAAGCCCACATCTTCGGGATAAACTTGACCTCTAGGGACAATCGCCCGTTTAAAGCCCAATTTAGCCGCTTCTTTTAATCTTAGTTCCATTTGCGACACTAAGCGGACTTGTCCGCCTAATCCCACTTCCCCGATTAAGACTGTGCGCGGATCCACGACTCGATCGCGAAAACTGGCGACAACAGCGATCGCAACTCCCAGATCCGCCGCCGGTTCTTCCACTCCCAACCCTCCTGCGGAGGCAACATAGGCATCTAATTTCGATAAAGGAATGCCGACGCGCTTTTCTAAAACGGCGAGAATTTGCTGTAATCGGTTGTATTCTATGCCCGTGGTCGATCTTCGCGGGGAAGCGTAGCTGGTGGGGCTAACTAATGCCTGTAACTCCACCACAATCGGGCGTGTACCTTCACAGGCTACCACCGTCGCCGTACCGGGGGAAAATTCGTCGCGATTGCCTAAAAACAATTCTGAGGGGTTTTCCACTTCCACCAAACCGTGATCCACCATCTCGAAAATACCGATCTCATGGGTTGCCCCAAAACGGTTTTTCACGGATCTTAAGAGACGATGGGAAGCATAGCGATCGCCTTCAAAATATAACACCGTATCGACCAAATGTTCCAAAACTCGCGGACCAGCGATCGCCCCTTCTTTAGTCACATGACCGACAATTAGTAAAGTAATATTCTCCCGTTTTGCCACCTGCATCAAGGCGGAGGTACATTCGCGAACTTGGGCGACGGATCCCGGTGCGGAAGTTAACGCCCCAAAATAAAGAGTTTGAATACTGTCAATTACCGCCACCTGTGGGCGTAGAGATTCTAATTCTCGCAAAATTTCCTCTAAATCGGTTTCTGGCAGAACATAGAGATGATTATCGAGTTCTGCGGTTGATTCAGAGGTTTTGTTCTCCTTGCCATTGCCGTTATTTTCCGACTCCACGGGAACCACTCCCACCCCCAAACGGGCAGCCCGCAGTTTAATCTGTTGTCCCGATTCTTCGGCGGAAACGTAGAGGATGCGCGGTAATCTTTGGGCGAGTTGGTTGGTAACTTGCAGTAAAAGCGTT
>NZ_JASJFF010000802.1:0-2404 GCF_030065435.1 Microcystis sp. M53603_WE2 | reverse complement strand
TTGATCAATCACCATCAAGCAGCGTCTGAATGGTGCATAACTTTCGGCAATTTCGGGATTCCCAATTTTGAAAGCACCGTTTACATAGAGCAAACTGAAATCAATCTTTTCGTAGCCTTCAATATGAAAGGCACAATCTGTGGACGTAAAAGTAGCCTTGATGCCTGCCATAAGGTTTCATTCTGAGATTCTGTTACAAAGGTAACAGAATCTCAGAATTTATTCAACATCTCCTGCCAACAACCAGCAATTCCAAAGGCAAACGGTAGCACAGAATACAGAACCCGTCTTACTCTTGCCTTTCAAAATGGAGTGAAGGGTTTGAACAGTGGGTTTCGGGGGAATGGAAGTCAAACAACTGGGTTTTCTGGGGATGCTGAGCTATTTCCAGCTAGTTATCGCTGGGATAACTGAGCCTCGAAGTGCCAGCAATGCTACCCGCTACAGTCTGAAAGACGGAATATTAGGGGCATTCGCCGCCTTTTTTCGCCAGAATGAATCATTTCTAGAATATCAGCGTCAACTTAATAGTCGTTGTGGACGAGATAATGCTCAAAGTCTGTTTGGTTTGGTCAATATCCCGACAGTAGAGCAGATGCGGAACATCCTCGATGGAATAGCCGCAAAGCATCTTTTTCCCCTGTTCAAATGGATTGATCAAGGGCTGAAGGAGCCAGGCTATTTGAGGGGGTTTGAGGCGTTGGATGGCAACTTACTCGTCGCCCTAGATGGGACTCAGTACTATAGTTCAGAGAAAATTAGTTGTCCTTGTTGCTCAAGCCGCACCTCAAAACAGGGAAAGATAACCTATCAAATCAGGAGAAAGGTAAAATTGGCTAAAGATTTAGTTTATCAAGCAGCCAAAAACGCTTTGATCAAAGATAATTGGTTAATTACTCATGACCCTTATACGATAAGTTTTGGAGGGGTGAATATGGCTGTCGATTTAGGCGCAGAAAAGCTGATTGCTGCGACTAAAGATCATCAAAAGATTGCCGTAGAAATTAAAAGTTTTTTAGAGGGGTCTTCAGCGATCTCAGAATTTCATACTGCTCTAGGACAATTTCTTAATTATCGGGCGGTTTTAAAGAGAAAAGATCCAGATAGAGTCTTGTTTTTAGATTCCTAGTTTTACTTACGACACTTTTTTCTCTTTAGATTTTACCCAATTGATGATTAGAGAAAACCATTTAAAATTAATCATTTTTTCGCCAAGTCAGGAGGTAATCTTAACATGGATAAGTTAGCAAAATATCGTCAATTAGTCAAAAGTATTCTTTCGGAATATACTCAATATAAACCCACTGGTAATGATTTGGAGATTCAAGCTATTTTTGATGAACAAAAAGAACATTATCAGGTCGTTACTTTTGGGTGGGAAGGCGAAAAGTATGTACATTATTGTCTTATTCATATTGACCTCAAGTCTGATAAAATTTGGATTCAATGGAATATGACAGAACAAGATATTGCTGAAGATTTAGTTAGACTAGGTGTTCCTAAAAAAGATATTGTCATTGGCTTTCATCCTCCTGTACTTCGTCAATTGACCGATTATGCAGTAGGATAGATTAATTTATCCTACTGCAATTGATCCCAGTTAGCTGTCTGGTTCTTGGGGGTTATCTGTTGGTGACTTTGCTTTTTTTGATAGGATACCTTTTACTTTTATTGCGGCTAAACCTAGTCCGAGCAAGCCTAAACCAAAGATATTAGAGGGTTCAGGGACAGTCTGTGGAGGCTGTGCGGCAGATTTTATTGCCAGGCGATCAAATACAATAAAGTCTGCACCGCTACCAGCAGCAATACCAATAGAGTTGATAGTTTCTCCAGCTTCAGCATCAATTCTTAGATAAATACTCTTAATTCCTGTACCTAGAATTGGAGATGGATTAAAAGAACTGAAAGAACGAAAAAATGAACCATTAACTAATAAATTTGCATTAAAGTTTAAGTTGGAAACTCCAATTCCAACCGAAGTAAGACTGTTAGAAAATTTTAGAGATGTAACATCAGACAAGCTAACAAATCCTTGCCTGCTGTTTGTCAAAAAACTAATACCATCCCAAGCATCATTTACCAAATAAGAAGCATCACCTATACTGACCACGTCAGGTAAAATATTAACCGGTCCAAGATTGGGAGATGCCCATTACACTGATAATCCGGGAATTAAGGTTGTGTCCTCAAAATCTTCAATCTGAAATCCTGTGATTCCAGCGATTGCGTCACTAAAACCGATGGGTGAAAATGTAGTAAGTGTGGCTCTTCGGTTTGTGTTATGCAATGGATGGGGGTTATAAGGAATGAAACCCTTATAGAGACAGACATTACCGCGATTTTTGTCAATTGTTTGCGATCTAGAGCGAACTAATCAATTAAATCTCTTGCCAGATAAGGATTT
>NZ_JASJFF010001133.1:0-7433 GCF_030065435.1 Microcystis sp. M53603_WE2 | reverse complement strand
AATCCTTATCTGGCAAGAGACTTAATTGATTAGTTCGCTCTAGAGCAAAAACAATTGACAAAAATCGCTAAATGCCTTTCTCTATAAGGGTTCCATCCCTTATAACCCCCGTCCATTGCATAACAATTACCGAAGAGCCACTTTTTGGTCATTTGGGCAACCAAAAACTCCTGTGGTGACACCCTCACCTAGTATTCCAGAAATTTGTGCCAAACGAGATTTTACTATCAGCTTAGACAGGACTATTCAACAACTGCAAGAATTGAAAAGTAAACAAAGTGATCAGTTTCCTGAAAAGTGTGGGACTCAATTAAATGAATTAAGGTTAATTCAGCAAGCAATAGGACTAGCTAAAAATAATTTTGTCGCTGATGTGCCGGGTAGAGAAGGTGGTTTTGAAATTTTGTGCAAAATCCCCCCATCTTCTGATAACTTTAAAGAAGCTCAATCTTGGGCAAAACGTTGGTATAATGACAGAACTTGGAAATCGGATATCGATCGAGCTTTGCAAGATAATCCAAATTGCCAAAAACTTATTGAATAAACATTAATTTTTCAATCACTAAATACCCCATCGCTACCCGTTAATTCCTCGGGTAATGATACTCGGATTCCTTCCCTTCCCCGTGACCAAAATAAAAAGAATAGGTCAGAAACATTGAAGGATTGACTCCTGACAACAGGAGAGGAATTAACCTGTGGGTTCTTTTGACGTAAAACAATTACTTGCATATAGTAGAGGAGATTGCCAATCATTAGCCAGAGAATTAAACTAAAAATAAAGGTAAATGCCATGACTACAATCCATCCAAAAAATTGAAAAGCGACTTGAGATATAGGACTATCCTGTGTTAATCCATTGGCAAATTCTCTCGCATCTTTATTACTAAATAACCCCACCGCTATTGTTCCCCAAAAACCACAAAAAAGATGTACTGGAATTGCTCCCACTGGATCATCAATTACTTTAGTTTTAATTAAAAATTCTTCTCCTAATAAGACAATAATGCCACTAATGCCACCAATGATAATAGCTGATCTGATATCAACATAACCTGATGATGCCGTGATCCCCACTAACCCACCTAAAATGCCATTAATAATTGTGGATAAACTGGCCTTGCGACCGATTAAAGGATTAAGAATTAATGCCAAAACTCCCCCAGCGGGAGCGGCAATCATCGTGGTAGTAATTGCCATAGGGACATTATCCAAATTTACCGCCGAACCACCATTAAAACCAAACCATCCTAACCAAAGAATGAAACAACCAAGGGTTGCAAATCCTAACTGATGGGGAGCAAAATTTCCTCTTTCTTTTTCTTCATAACTATCGGTTTTGCGATTATAACCAAAACGTCCATCTCTCGGTTTTAGCAACCAAGCACCCACTAATCCGGCCATTCCTCCCACCGAATGCACCACCGTTGAACCGGCAAAATCTCGAAACTTAAATAAGTTATATAACCATCCTTCCGATGACCAAATCCAATGTCCTGTCAGAGAATAAGAAAAAGCAACTAAAAAGAAACTAAATAGCAAAAATGCCCAAAATTTAACCCTTTCTGCCACTGCTCCCGATACAATGGTCGCCGCAGTTCCCGCAAAAGTTAATTGAAAGAAAAATAAAGTGGCAATTGAACGACCTGTCCACAGTTCTTGGAATTGACTGTATTGATTATTAGGGGTTAAAATTTCCAAGAAAAATCCTGTATCACCAGAGAAACTATTCCCTAGTGCTGATGTATTGCCAAACATTAAACCGAAACCAAACATCCAATAAGCCAAGGCAGAAACACAGAAGACAATTAGGTTTTTAGCTAAGACATTAGTGGCGTTATTAGTACGACAAAAACCCGTTTCCAGCATGGCAAAACCCGCATTCATAAAGAATACTAACGAGCCGGCTATTAACATCCAGAGATTAGCAACTAAATCCAGAGTAGAATTATTTAAATCTTGTGCTGTGACTTTGCCTACACCGATCAACAGCATGACGATAAGAGAGAAACAAAAAGATAGGATATTACGCAAACGCGGGCGATATTCTAGAAAAGATAATAATCGATTCATCGGCTATAACTCTCATGGGCAATTTCCCCTTTATAGTAATTGATTTAATCCCCTATCGTTCACTCAAAACTGCTTTTTTTCTGATCCAGATAGCGAGAATTGTCAGGAAAAGTAAACCCATCACTCCCGCTAAAGGATTTTTATCGATTCCAGTTAACCAATCGGGAACAGTACCAGTGTATTTAATTAACTGACCCACATTTAATATATAGTATGCCCAGATTAAACCCGCGTGCAGACCGATACTTTTACCCAAACTACCACCACAGGCGCGTTTTGCCCAACCGAGAACCAATCCTAGCAAGACTAAGGCAGGAAATTGGGGAAAAGTGCGGATAATTTCGGCTAAAGGTTTAATAAAGTGAGCAAGAGCAAAAATTAAGGCACTAATCACTAGAGCGATAGCGGGACGATAATCCTTTTCTAATTCTCCCAGTAACCAGCCCCGAAATAGCAATTCTTCCGCAAAACCCACCGCTAAAGCGACTAAAAACCCCTCCAGGATGATTTTGCTGATCTGGGGATTTGCGGGTAAGAAATTTAACCAACCTAGGAACCCTTGGGACAGAAAAAGCGAGAAAGTGAAAAATAGACCGATCGCTAACCCGTTAATTAACTCGATCAGCGTTTTTCTTCGCCAAATCAACCCATAATCGGCTAATCCCTCATCGCCATAAATTGTCCGTCCCCACCAATGGGATAACCCCAAAAATTCCAGATAGAGAACAGAAAGGGTCAAAATTGAGACCAGATTAGCATTAGTGGCAAAAAAGTGATAGAGGGGAAGTGCGATCGGCAACCAGAGAAAAAGTAAGAGCAAAATAAAAATTCCCAGTCGCAGGGGGACTGGGTAAGTGGCAATTACCCGCAATCTTTTATTCATCGGGTTCGATACTGCTGGTTAAACCTTTATTTTTCAAGGTTTCACAGTAAAATTCCGCGTGTTCTTGGATGCAGGTAATCACCAAGGCCGTACCATTAGTGTGCGCTTCCATCATGATATCGACTGCTTGGGGTTGCGTCATACCGGCGATCGTTTGCATTAAACTCTGAACCACATACTCCATCGAGTTAAAGTCGTCATTGTGGAGTAAAACGCGATAACGCGGTGCTGGTTTACGGATTGTCGCTGTGGAACGCTTTTCGATGACTTCTGTGGACACCGTGTCTCTCCTTTGAATCTATATCACAAATAAAGGTCAATTACTAATGATCATAATCAAAATTTCCAGATTGAGCTAGGCTTTTTCAGCGATCCGTGAGGGGTTGGGTGTTGGGGAGTGGGGGACAGCCACAGGAATGACATTTCTAGATGGATAAGTAGCTGGTTATAATTAAATTAAAAATCGATTTTAGGTTCGATCCCCCCTGCCCCCCTTGATAAGGGGGGTGCCGATCCCCCCTTAGTCCCCCCTTGATAAGGGGGGTATCTGACAACTTTTAACGCCTACCTACTTAGATCATAATTGAATTAATTGGCTAATTTAAGCTTATTTTCCCATGGCTACTGACGAATTACAAAATCTCGATAAAAATATTCAACGCTTGAAAGAACAATTAGCGGGAAAGCGAGACATTTTAGTTATAATCGGACCGGAAGAACAAGTTAGGATCAAGCAGCAGATCGAAGATTTACGCCGACTAATTCGGGATTTTGAACGAGAAAAATGGGATTTAATCGCCAGCGAGAGTCAAGAATCGTCCTTTCCTGATGCCGAGGTAATGGTAGCAGAAATTGTCACAGAATTGACGGCAATTACCGCAGAACCACCCCCTGAACTTGCTTCTGTACAAATCTTAGAATCATTAAACCAAATTCTGGCTAAACTCAATCAACCAGAGCGATCAGCAGCAGCCAAATTAAAAGCGGCCCTATCTACTATACCCCCTTTTGTTTCCCTGACCTACGAAGCGGAATTAGATACTGAGTCAACTTTTAAGCGTTATTTTCCCACATTTAATCGTGTGATTGCAGGGGTGATAAATCGGCTAAAAAAGTAAGTATTCCCTCTATCCCTAGTAATGTGGGCAAAAGTACGGTTAATTTTGTCGGGAGGGAAGATGAGTTAACCTTAATTCATCAGCAATTGCAAACAGAACAAGGGGTGATTGTTTGTGCGGTGGAAGGGTTAGGGGGAATAGGAAAAACCGCTTTAGCTTTGGAATATGCGAAACGATACCAACAGGAATACGCGGCACAATATTGGTTATCCTTGCGACTATCGGGTTTAGCAGAAGAAATAGTTAAATTAGCTGGTCCCTATCTATCTTTACCAGAAATATTGAAAAAAGAATCTTTAGAAAAACAAGTGGACTGGTATTGGCAAAATTGGCTACCTCAGCAGGGAAAATTATTATTAATTCTCGATGATGTCCCCAATATCGACCGAATTCCCGATCGAATGTTACCAAAAGATTCTAGTATTAAGATATTAGTCACCACTAGGGAAAGGTGTCTTAGTACGGAATTTGAGTCTATAGCTTTAGATGTTTTACCCTTAGATAAATGTGTGGAATTATTAACCAAAATTGTTGGTACTGCTAAAGTTGAGCAAGAAAAAGCTTTAGTAGAACAGATTTGTCACGAAATTTTAGGACGCTTAACCTTAGCAGTGGAGTTGGTGGGGGAATATTTAGCGAAAAATCGTCATTTAAAGTTTAGCCATTTACGCGATAAATTAAATTTAGCTCATACTGCTTTAACTAAGGAAAGAAACCACAGAGATTATGGACATTTAGGGGTAGCAGCCGCAATTAAAATCAGTTGGGATGATTTAAGTTCTGCTGTTCAAAAAGTGGCAATGCTGTTGAGTTTATTCGCACCGGTGGCTATTGCTTGGACGTTGCTAGAAGATACGGCAAAATCCACGGAAATTACCGAAAGCGAACTAGAAGAAGCGCGGGGACAATTGGATAATTCTCATCTGATGCAACCCGTGGATGAGGACTATTCTTTTTATCGGATTCATCCCCTCGTGAGAGAATTTTTTCAACGGCAATTACAGGAAATTCCTGAGATAAATTCTCTTTATCGATGCGCTTTTGTGGAAACTTTGTTAACCATTGCCGAAAATATCCCGCAAACCCCCACAAGGGAGATTATTGCAGCGGTAACTCCCGCAATTCCCCATCTGCAACTTGTCAGTCAAACCATGTTAGATGATATTCCCAACCTGGAAGATAATTTAAGTCGGGTGTTTCTTGGGGTAGCTTCGTTTTATAAGGGACAGGGAGAATATAATTTAGCAGCAGCTACCTTAACAAAATGTTGTGAAGAAATCCAATCTCGCTTAGGAGAAAACAATCTCTATTTTGCTAGCAGTCTCAATAATTTAGCACTATTATACAAATCCCAAGGCAGATACGCAGAAGCAGAACTGTTGTGTAAGCGCTCCCTTTCTCTGATAAAACAGCGATTAGGAGAAAACCATCCTAGTGTTGCTACCAGTGTCAATAATTTAGCACTCTTATATCAATGCCAAGGCAGATACACAGAAGCAGAATCGTTGTATAAGCACTCCCTTTCTCTAAGGGAACAACTATTAGGAGAAAACCATCTCGATGTTGCACAAAGTCTCAATAATTTAGCGGTATTATACGAATTGCAAGGCAGATACGCAGAAGCAGAACCCTTGTGTAAGAGAGGCCTTTCTCTGATAGAACAGCTATTAGGAGAAAACAATCTCTATTTTGCTACCATTCTCAATAATTTAGCGTTATTATACGAATCGCAAGGCAGATACGCAGAAGCAGAACCCTTGTGCAAGAGAGGCCTTTCTCTGATAGAACAGCTATTAGGAGAAAACAATCTCTATTTTGCTACCAGTCTCAATAATTTAGCAGGATTGTACCAATGTCAAAGCAGATACGCAGAAGCGGAACCCTTTTATAAGCACTCCCTTTCTCTGAGACAACAGCTATTAGTAGAAAACCATCCCGATGTTGCTGCCAGTCTCAATAATTTAGCGGTATTATACCAATCGCAAGGCAGATACGCAGAAGCGGAACCGTTGTATGTGAGAGCTATTGCTATTTATCAAGAAAGATTAGGCGAAAATCATCCCGATACCCAAAAAGTAAGGCAAAATTTTATGATTCTGTTGTTGCGATTATCCGATGAAGAATTACAGCAAAGATTCCCCGATGAGATAGTTAATCTGTTAAAAAGTATCAGGTAGGTAAAAAAATATATATCTCCTTCCCCGGTTTTACTGGGGAGCGCTCAGTTTCCGGGAGATCCTAACCAAGCTTCTCAATCTTCTAGTTCAGAAAAATCGAATAAAGCTGCTGCCTTCCTTTAAATACGCGCAAACACGCACACTACAATAGTCCTATAGTCCTACTGCCAGTATGAAGCCATCTCAGGGGTTTGGGATTGTTTCGGATGGATGCTAATGGAACATTTTGCTAATATGGAATTGGATCAGAAGTGAAAGTTAACTGTTAATCGGAATGTTATTGTTCAGGAGAAAAATCATGAGTCTTACTATCTCTGATGAAATTTTATCCCTAACTCGGATGTCAGAATCTGAGCTAAAACAAGAAATTGCCATCATGCTTTTTCAAAAGGAAAAGCTGACGCTTGGACAGGCTAGTAATTTAGCAGAAATGAATCAATTTCAATTTCAAAGTTTACTAGCAAGTCGCCAAATTCCTCTTCATTACGACCTTGAAGACTTAGATGCTGATGTCAAGACCTTAGGCAAACTAGGCAGATTATGATAGTGGTTAGTAATACCTCACCCATTAACAATTTAGCATCTGTCAATCAGCTAAATTTACTACAGCAACTCTACGAAAGCATCATTATTCCTGAAGCCGTTTATCGAGAACTGACTACCGTTCCCGTCGCCGGAAGTCAAGAAGTTCAAACCTTGTCTTGGTTCAAAAAACAAAATATAACCAATACAAAACTTGTCGAAAATCTTAATCTTGAAGTCGATAGAGGGGAGGCGGAAGCAATTACTCTTGCTCTTGAAATAAACGCCGAACTTCTGTTAATAGATGAACGTCTAGGTAGAATTGTTGCTTCACGTCTAGGGATTGAGTTTACCGGAGTATTAGGAGTTTTACTTGAAGCTAAAAGTAAGGGGTTAATTGCTCAAGTTAAACCATTACTTGACCATTTGCGTATTTCTGGATTTTGGATGAGAGAGCAACTGTATAATCAGGTTTTAAATCTAGCTAATGAATAAAATGCGCTCTCATACTAAATCTGGTTATAGCGGGTTTCAGTTGAATGAGGTACAGCATGGATGACTAGGTAGGCTCTTTAAAAGGGGTATCGCAATAGCAACAATGGGTAAACCAGTGATGGATGTCTCGCAATGTAATCTGACTAAAGGCTTGAACGATCGCTT
>NZ_JASJFF010001252.1:0-9055 GCF_030065435.1 Microcystis sp. M53603_WE2 | reverse complement strand
CCTAACGCCAAAATTACCAGTTTTGTGGCGATTTTACCGATCGAATCGCCCCGTTATGTGGTTTTGGTGGTGGTGGATGAACCCAAGGGGGCCAATACTTTTGGCTCCACTGTTGCCGCTCCGGTGGCAAAAACGGTGATGAATACGCTCATTTCCCTCAAGGGTATCCCCCCCACCTCCAAGGTCGCTCCGGCGGCTTCTGCGACCAATAAACCCCCGCGGCACGATTAATTTAAGTCTTTTTGACAGAGGCTTTATCTAACAAAGCACAGAGAAATATTATGGGGCTGTCATTCCCATTTCGATCCATACTTCTATCAAATCTCGTATAACTCCTGTAACCATCTCAAAAAATTTGCTGATTGGGGATAGGATTGATTAAGTATTCTTTGTTTTACTGCATCGTGAAGTTGTTTCCCCGGCGGATCTTGCCAAGCTAAATAGGTATGAATATTAGCCTTATCTAGATGATAATCCCTATAGGTTGCCCCTTGTTGTTTTGCCTCTATCACCTTGTTTTGTGTATATTGCCAAAGATTATTATCGGGAACTAAATAGGCTAAAAAAGTCTCTAACATTCCTCTAGATTGATTATCGGGCATCATCCACACACCGAATTTTATCCCCGATTCTAGAGTCATAATTAATCCCGCTGCTGGTAAATTTTGAGGTAAGCTAGGTATATTTGGTAAACAGGCATTATATAAACTTTTCCAACGATTATCAGGTTCTTCGTCCGCATCCATAATAATTCCTAAATGAGTTAGTCCGTTAGGAGTTTTTAGTTGCGTAGAGATATATTTAGGTTTTAGTAAATTTTCAACACCATCACAATTTATGATATTCAATGGTTCTTCCCCTCTATTCCAAGTAACTCCATTTGCTGCCATTAATTGGGGAATAACTCTCAATTCCTCTGCACCTTCCACTAATAACTTTTTTGTCTCTATTTTAGGCATTGTTACCGCACCTCAAGATTACTTGTAGCAGCAATAACAATTTCTTCTGGATCAAAGATTACAGATTGGCTTTTTTCCCTATCTATCCTTTGAATAGTAATCTCGTTATCGGTAATTTTTTCTTCGGTAATTAATTCGGCTAAACTTTGCCAACAATCGCGGCTGTGAGTGGTGGCAAATACCTGAATATTGAGTTTTTTGGCGGTTTCCCAGACGACTTTCCACATATCAGTCATGACAGTAAAATGCAATCCGCTATCAATTTCATCAACTAATAAAATTCCATTTTCAAGATTAACCATCGCTAAAACTAATCCTAACATTCGCCAAAATCCATCGCCTAAACTGCCAATAGGTATAGGTTGATCATGATTTTTAATTTTGATTAAAAACCCACCGCTAACACCTAGGTTATTTGAAGTTAAATACTTGCCAGAACCAACAATGGCTATTCTTTCAATTTTTGGCTCAATAATTTTCAAAGATTCAATAATTAAATCTTCTAAAGGAGAGAGAACAATGTTATCAAAAAGTGCTGCCATATCAGAACTTGTTAGAGAAAATGGTGTTAAGAACTTCAATTCAATTTTATTATCAATACCTATTTTATGGGAAATTCTGCTTAAACTAGCTATTCTTCTTATAGAATCTCTGGCAAGAGTACCGTTGGCAAGAAGTTCCAGTTCAATAGGTTTTTGTGATTGACTCCATCTAATACTTAAAAGAAGTTTAGCCCATTCCTCATCGTCGAAATTGTTATCATTATTTTGATTTATATCATCATTTTTGTCTGAAAATAAAGATAGTTGTATAGGAATGCTTTCAACAGAAATGGTAAGACTTGCTAGATAGGATTTGCCATATCCACTGATGATAATTTTTTTACTTGGGATGATTTCATGCCCAGGAAATAAATGACAAATTTCAAAAACTTTAGTGCGACTAGGTAGATTACTTTCTGACCAACCAAACTCACCTCTATAGCTAATAGGTTCAAGAAATATATCTATATTATTCTGAGCATACAAAAACTGAATCGCTTCTAAAATAGAAGTTTTACCGCTATTATTTTTACCCACTAAGAGATTAATTCGACCAAGATTGGCCATCTCAAAATTCTGAAACCCGCGAAAGCCTTCAATTTTTAGGGATTGTAACATGAGTGATTACCCCGGATTTTCAGTTATTAAATCTAGTTTATCTCAACCCCAGTAGCCAAGACCACCGACGAGACTAGATAGCGCAGACTCACCTTGCCATCACAGATTAACTCAATCAGCGCTTTTAGTCCCTTTTCACCTTTCGAGCATTATAGCTGGTTTCGGGGCAGAAAACCAGCAAAAACATGACTACAGAGGGAATCGCTGACTCTAGAGATTAATGACAATAAATTCCTAGCTGCCGATATAGTTCAACCTCATCCTTGCAAACAGTTAAGGTTTTTTGTTCTTCAATATTCTGAATGACTTGTTGAGTTTTTTGGTTAAAATCGCTTATGGTATAATTACCTTCTGCAATTCGTCTTTCTTTTTCCTATAATTCAAGACAAAGTTCCATAGCTTCTTGAATATTGCTCAAAGCTTCTTCGAGATGATGTCCTTCATTAATACAACCGGGAGAGAAGGAATAGAAAGATTATAATCTCTTTCCTCGCTTGGTTCTAAAATAAAATTCACTTTCAGATCGGCTCAGGGTAATAATAAGATAACTATATTATAAGTGATGTTGCTGGGGAGTTACTCAAATTCTTCTAATTGCGATCGCACTAATTCTAGGGGAAGTTTTAAAACTCTAGCAATTTGTTCTATAGTTAATCCTTCTTTGATTAATTCGGGAATGGTTTCTAATTTAGCTTGTTGATAAATTTTAGATGAGGGTAATTCACTGTTCTCTTTTCCAGTACAAAAATTACCGCTATTGATTTGTATAACGTCTTTAATATTACTAGAGTTAGAGAAATTAGAATAACAATATCTTTGTAAACTCGATTTAATGTTAGCCTTACTGACTTCCTGTCCTAATATTTCTGATAAGGTTTTCCATAATTTACCTGCTGTTTCCTTGATATATTTCTGAGAACGATGATTTTTTTGAGCGATTTCGGCGTATTTTTGATGATTGACGACTCCCTCTAAGATTTCATGCTGAAGATCGTCTAAATGTTCTCCTGTATGGGAGAAAACAAGCTCATCAATAGTTATTATAAAAGATTGAATATCGAAGGAGTTCATAGGATGATTTTAAACGGGGAGTTAAGTCAGGATTGCTTGACATTATACCGCAAAATGCCAATTTAGTGTCTTTATATTTCTTTATGGGGCTTTTATGGGTCTTGAAAGTTAACTTTAGGGTGTTTATATTACCAAAGTAAATCTGCCCACCCTAAATAAATGCCTTAACATTTCGACAAAGCATTTATTTAGATATTTTCAACCAGAAAAAAGGAACTTTCATGAAACGCTCACTTAAAAATTTGGCAACTATTATGGTTACTATATCCACATTACTGGTGTTTGCTGATCAAGCACTCGCAGATATAGAGCTAACTACAGGAACTCCTTCTAAAGCTGGGAAAATTATCATCCGAATCACTCTTAAGGACGGAAAAACAAAAAATGTGGTGGTAACGATTCCAAAAGGCACAACTTCCACTGGGAAGGCAACCCTAATTAATAACGCTTTTCAAGTAGGGGAACCATTCACTTTACCCCCCCTCGAGCAGGAGGGAAATAAGCTCATTTTTCCACCTAACGTAAAAAAATTTGAGAAGTTGCTAGACGACACTGGACAAACAACTAAATTAAAAGCAGTTAAAAAGCAAAAAGCAAAAGAGGGGCAAATCGATGGTGAATATATAGAGTTAGCTTCAGTATTATCTGGTTTGGATGGTAGTGGAAATGAATCTATATTTCTGGCTTCATTAGGTTTTAATACACCCTCTGAAAACGTGTTTGCCAGTTCCCAGTTTTTATTTAGCGAATTACCAGGCAGTGATATTAATGATTGGTTATCAGCTATATTCACTGATCTTCAAGGACAGTTACCAGTTGTGTATAGATCTAATCTTTCATTAGATCTAACTAATGATACGATTTCGTTTGTTTTTCCAGAAAATATACTGCCAGACTCCAGTTTTATAGAGAGTGGAACCAACGATGTCAATGTATCAAGTTCTTTAGATATAGAAGTAGAAACCATTCCCGAACCCACTTCAACTTTAGGACTCTTTTCTCTAGGAATACTCGGTGTTGGTGCGACAATAAAACGTCAAGTTAAACGCAATCATTCTATCGAAAAAGAAACCACAAAAATAGGTTAAATTGCCCATTAACTGGTGTTATCGCTCTTTGATTACTTTGCGTTCGCCGAAAAAAGTACAAGGGTTTTGAGTCTCTCGGAGCGATTTCTCAACGTTTGTTCCTGGCACTTTTTTGGAAAAAAAGCTCAAAACCCTTTTCTAGCAGAGCTTACATTTGTATTCAGCAAGCTCTACTTAAACGATTGACCGAATATTAAAATAAATCCCCATGGGAACCAGAGCGCACTAAAAAAAGATGGGTGTCTGTGATTTTATAAATTAAAAGCCAGTCTGGTTCTAGGTGACAATCCCTATATCCATTCCAGTTTCCCATCAAAGCGTGATCTTTGTATTTAGGTTCTAGTTCTTGCTTTTGAAGTAATTTATCAATGACATTTTTCAGTTTGGTCATATCTTTTCCCCGTTTTTGCAGTCGTTTAATATCTTTCTTAAAGCGATTTTCAAAAATGGGTAATAACATTAAATTCCTAGCTGCTGATACAGTTCAACTTGATCTTGGCAAACAGTTAAGTTTTTTTGCTCTTCAATATTCTGAATAGCTTGTTGAGTTTTTTCGTTAAAATCACTTATGGTATAAGTCCCTTCTGCAATTCGTCGTTCTTTTTCCGCTTCTTCTAAAAATTCAGCTAGGTGTTTTTTTAGATAGGTTGCTAGGCTATCTTGTTGTTCTTCAGAAAGCAGTGCAATTTGCTCGAAAGTTTCTTGAATTAATTTAGTCATCTGTATTGTACTCCGAAGTTCAGTTTTTGAGGAAAAAAATCAAGATTCAAATACTGCCCTAACACACCAAAAAGAAAAGTTTTTGATGTGTTACCCTTGGTCAACCCACTATTTACAATAAAGCCATTTCTCCCACCACTTCCAAGCGGGTATAACTGCCGATTTTGAGGAATTTTTCCGAGAGAGATTCGGCCACATTGGGAGTAATCCAGCCTAACTGTTTGAGAATTTGCAAAGCGGCGGCATATTTAGCCCGTTTGGAACCATCTAGGGCTTTAATTGCTAATCCTAAACCTTCGCCGACGCGCCCGATACATTGAATCCCTTCGGCCCCGGCTTTACTGACGATTTCCCCTTGGCTAACCTGCATTAATTCCGTGTCAAAAGCCCCTTCTCCTGCTACCATGCGGGGATGATAGGTCATCGCCCGGACGATTCTTTCTAAGTCTAAACGGTTGCCAGAGGCTAACTGGGCGTAGAGATGGGCCATTTGCCCCAACTGCATTGAATAGGTGGGCGCGCCGCAGTCATCGTGGGCGCTGATTAATTCATCCCCCGGCATCCCCAATAATTCGGCAATTTTGCTGAGAATTAGCTTCTGTATCGGACTAGAGCGCCGCAGATAGCTATTTAACGGCCAGCCACGCTGTTGACACACCGCTAACATCCCGGCGTGTTTACCAGAACAATTGTACTGGAGGCGACTGGGTTTACCTTCGGGGAGGGGACATTGCAGGGCATTAGGATCGATATCGGCGCGCCAGAGAATATTAAAGACTTGACGGGCGTGTTCCACCGTGCCTTGGTGAGAACTACAGATAATGGCTAGATCCTTATCGTTGAGATCGTAGCGTTCGAGGGTGGCGGTACTGATGACAGCCAGTGCTTGAAAAGGTTTCAGGGCCGAACGAATAAAGGCGCTAGTTTCGGCGCTGCCGGCGGTGGATAATACCCGGCCGCGGTCATCGCAAATAGCGGCCTCGACATTATGAACCGATTCAATAATACCTTCCCGGAGGAGATGAATTTCTAAGCGGTGGGTTGGTGAACGTTTTACCCTATTCATTCAGATTGGTGATTGGTTGCGGTTAGTGAGTGAAAAATAGCCAAAAAAGACCACTGATAGCGACAATTGCCCCTAGAATCAGGGCGGTTTTTTGTAAACGCTGGAGAATGGGCTGGATTTGATAGGAGACGATTAAACGATCGCGGGTTAAAATGGCGGCGGTTTTTGTCCAGATTTGGCCATCGTACCAGCCCGACTCTTCATAAAATACTTTCTCCGATTGCAAGCGATCATAGACGTAGATCCAGCCCAGATACAAGCGCAATAACACCAATCCTACCAAAATTGTCGAGCCAAAAATCCCCGCACAGAAGAAGAGAAAAGGGGCTTTTTTGAGGGGAAAACTAGCGGCGGCAATCGGTCCGACAATTAACCATGTCCACAACCATAACCAGACAATTTTTTTTGTATAAGAGGCTACATCTAGCGTCGCCCAACGGAAAAACCAAGATTCTTTTAATTGTTCGTACTCGTTAACCGGTTGCTGTTCTTCCGGGACGGGACAGAAATCAAGGGAGGATTTCATGGATTCTACTCCTCTAAATGGTCGCTAGGTAGAGGAATCCGTTGGGCATGACCCCAAAATGCTTCTAAATTATAAAATTCTCGCTCTTTTGGTAAAAAGATATGGACAATGATATCGCCATAATCCATCAGGATCCAGCTACCTTCGCTTTTTCCTTCCACTTGTCGGGGAGACTGTTGCCATTCTAGTTCCATAGCGGCTTCGATCGCATCCTCGATCGCTCGCACTTGAGTGGTAGAATAGCCGGTAATAATCAGAAAATAATCGGTTAAATAACAGATATCGGCGACTTTCAGGATGGCGATGTCCCCTGCTTTCTTGTCCTCGGCAGCGGTGACAATTGTCTCTAGAAATTTTTCGGTCTTGAGATTTTCGGCGATGGGGGTAATAATTCCAGTGGGATTGGTCATTCAGGTTGTGGTTATCCTTTGGCTGAGGTGGTTGTAAGCGAGTCTTGAGATTATGTTAATCAATGGTTTTAGTTTCTGTTGGTTGTTCTTTAACAATTTGTAACGCCCAGTTGCGCGTTAGCACGGTGCGGGGATGAATGGGACAATGGCTACTTAAAAGATATTTTAGGGAATAATCACAGGTTTGTTGAACGCTTTTATGGAGATTTTGATAGCTGAGTTGTCGTAGGGCGTTTAATTCGGGTGTATCGCCGCGATTGGGTTCCAAGGCATCGGCAATAAAGACTATACAGCTAAGATCGCTCATATTGGGTTTACCGAGGGTATGATTGCGAATTGCTTCGAGAATTTCCTCGTCGGTAACGTTAAATTCTTTTTGGGCGACAACTGCACTCACATCGGCGTGGAGTAAGTGGGGATGGGATAAACAGATATTATCCACGTCTATTCCCGCCGATTCCGCCATTTTTAGCAGTTTTTTGGGCTTGAAAAATTTAGCCAGATCGTGTAGTAATCCCGCTTGCCCTGCTTGGACGGGATCGAGATCGTGATGACGAGCTAAATCAATACACATGGTCTCCACACCGAGAATATGTCGCAGACGGTGTTCGTTGACGTTTTCTTTTAACCAGTCGATAACTTGCTGTCGCATCTTTTTTTTGCCCTTGTGGAACCCCAAAACGATTGTAACAATTACTATACAATTTTGCCTATTGCTCCCGGGTTCGATCTTTACCAATCATCCTCGCAACTAGCTTCTAAAACTTCTTCTTGCTGCCAATCATCCTGAAAAGGTTGTACCACTTTACCGATCGCATCGGCCACAAAAGACTTAATAAATTCTTCCTTGCGACTGAGTTGAAATTGTCTTTGTACCACTTCCGTCATACCACCGTCACCCCAGTCTTGATCCTGACGGAAATATTCAATAAAACTTTTGCCGGCAATGCGGGTTAAATAGGCGGCACTGACCCCTTGAATTGCCTTACCGACTATATAGGTAGTAAAATTTAACTGTAGGATTCTGGCTAATAATTCTACTGCTCCTTTCACTACTCCCAAACTAACTAGAGTTTTGCCCAAAGATAGAGCCAATTCCTTGCCTCGATCGCTGTTAATTTCACAGCCATAAACTTGACCAATTTCCCTGACCATTTGAGCATTAACCGCCGCCGTTGCTAACAGATCGAACACTGGTAAGGGAGTCACAGCAATCACTCCCGCACCGATCCACTGATAGCGATCGATAATTTTATCAGCTTGGCGACGACGTTGGCGATCGATAATTTTCCTAGCTTCTTCCCCCAATCTTTGGGATTGTAAGAGGATATTATCTGCCACTAAATCCTCCCCTTCGGCCCGTAAAACTGAAGCCAAACGTTTAATTAAAGCTAAAATATCCGGTTCTGGTGTGATCATTTGTCCCCCGGTTAACTGTACTGGTTGGGGATTAGCGGCGACGGCAATAATATCGGCTGAAAGAATCACTCCTTTTAGACGTTCTCGTAATTGTTTTAAAATAATGTCTCGATCTTCATCGCTATAGAGATCGATTTTATTAAAGACTAAGAGAGAACGTTTACCAATATCAATTAAACGCAATAAAGGGGCGTATTCCGATTGTCGAATATCGTTATCAATGACAAATAAAAGTAAATCTGCTTCCGTGGCTAATTGTCGCGCTAACTGTTCCCTTTGACCTCCGGCTGCACCAATTTCGAGAATGCCGGGGGTATCGGTAATTTGAATTTCCCGATTCACACCTTTCATTTTTAAACTATAGGTTTCCCCTTTTTCCGTGGTTCCCATGGTTGCCTCCACATTGCCCACCATTTGACCGATGAGGGCGTTAATTAGGGAGGTTTTTCCCGCCGATCCCGTACCGAAAACGATGATTTTAACTTCTTTTCTGGCTAAACTTCGCTCAATTTCTTGGGAACGCTTAATAAAAACCTGTTGGGTTACTTTATCTTGAATTTGCTCCACTTGTTGCCGGATAGCTTTTAAGGTTTCCCCAGCGGCCTCGGTTTTTTCTACCGGTAATTTTAGGGGTGG
>NZ_JASJFF010001312.1:0-1336 GCF_030065435.1 Microcystis sp. M53603_WE2 | reverse complement strand
TCAGGTGGTCAATTACCTAATTTTCAGGGAAAAAATCCCTAAATTTTCCCCCCAATCACTCCAATGGTAGGCACTTTTTCAGGGAAAAAAAGTCTAAAAGCCTTATCCAACAAGGTTTTTATATTTATTCAGCAAACCCTACTTAGTTAAAAGTTTGAGAATAAAGTAATAGCCAAGCTGAAAACCGATAAGCTTTGTACGGATTTTTTTTATTGTAAACTGCTTCAAATAAAAGCTTTGTAACTTTGAACACAAGCCATCGGCAGGATTAGAGCTATCGAAAAGAGTCTGGGGTGGATGGTTCCTCTAATAGACGAATTTCAATGGGGATGTAGGCCAGTTTAGCAAAAATCTTTTGTTGATGACTGACGGGCCACCATTCGTAAAGAAAAATTTCTAAAGGTCGCCAGAGAGCCACCCAACCACTAATTAATAATCCTTCTTCTAAGAAGTGAATAAATGTATCGCTGCCAAAACGACTAATTAATTCGCTAAGACTCAAACAAACAAAAAGAAAGGAGAGACCAATTATTAAAGATATGCGTCCCTGTCGCCAAATTGTCCGTAATTTTCTTTGTTCTACCTGTTGGCGATAGTCAAAATAATTATGTAAAGCTGAGGGTAACAGATGTCGGGCGGTATTCTGTTCGTTACTGGGAAGATAAAAGACTAATTTAAGGGGGGTATTTAGGGGGAATTCATCCACAGAGTTAATAATATAATTTTCGGCGTTATCGTCTAAATCTCTATCTAAAAATGGCGAAGGATCGAGAGAATTAAAGACTTGCTGTAACTGATTAAGTTTAATTTCAATTAAGTAAGTTCCTTCCTCCTCTCGATAATAGGATTGTAATTGAGTCACCAGTCTAGACATTAGTTATTAAGGTTAAGCAAATGGGGTGAACTGATACAACTAAAATCTACTAAGTAGGTAGGCACAATTATTTGTAGGGCGTTGGGTTTCATGCTTCAACCCAACCTACGTTCATCTTATATTTAATTCCACCCACCCACTTAGAAGTTACTTCATCTTGCTCATTCAGGCTGAGGATTGTACTATCTCTGAGAATATTTTAGCTGTATCAGTCCCAGATCATTAATTTAATTTAGCGACCAAAACCAGCGTACCAAAAATAAGTGACCATGGGGATTACTGTAGCTAAAACCAGTAAAACTATCACCCAAATCGTGGCATTTTTATCGTCAGTTTCTTCTGCGGTAGTAAAGGTACTTTCGATATTAATTGTCGCTACTTCCGGCGGACCGGGATCCGGTTCTCCAGAAAGTACCGCCGTTAGACGACGACTAGCATCGAGTAAAGCTTGATTATATTTTC
>NZ_JASJFF010000755.1:0-3304 GCF_030065435.1 Microcystis sp. M53603_WE2 | reverse complement strand
TAAATTCCGCAGATTGATTAAAGCCATTACACCGTTATGCCCTTTCTGACCGTTTGTTTCCACCCATTGCCAGAAACCGGCTAGAGGGCGCTCGGAATCGGTTAAGGCGCGATTAGTGGTGGAATAGGGCATAATATTGCCGACGATCCGCACTTGCGTCGGTAAAACCCCGTATAGTTCGGCCAGAAAATTTTGGGCGTAGGGTTTCAAGCGAGTGGACTCCTGACAGATGCCGTCGAGTTGACACTCCCCCGCTAACCGCGGAGCGCGGTGTAGCAAGGGATTCTTGATTCATAGGCTCTTGACTAGATCGAACAGATTTAACTGAACGACCCCCGCCAGACCGCCTCCGCAAGGGTTTTCTAATACGGTCAGTCCGACCGCATTTTTTCCTCGATTCTCGATTACTTTTGCTGATGCTGTATCTCTCGGTTCAATGTGACCGCAAGAATCACACCGGTGAACTCTTTCCGATAACGACTTTTTGCCGGTAATCGCGCCACAATTCGGACACTCCTGGGAAGTTCCGTTTTTATCGACTTTAAGATAATATTTTCCCCGTTTCCAAGCGACAAACGGTAGTATCTCGTTAATAAAACTACCGATACCCGAATCTAGAGATTGTTTTCTAACGATCCCTCTAGACCAGGAAACGAAGTTAATATCTTCAACGAAGATATTATCGGCATATCACAAAGATAATGAGCTAGTTTAAAGTGCCAATCTCTACGGCTATTAGACACTTTTTCGTGTAATCTTGCTATCTTCTCCTGAAGTTTTAACCAATTGTTCGAGCCTTTAGTTTTCCGTTTCAAGCGTCTTTGTAGCAATTTAAGCTTACTCTGTACTTTCAACAAAAATCGAGGGGCTTTGATTAAATCTCCCCGTGAAGTAGCGACAAAACTTGCAATTCCCGCGTCAATTCCTAAACAGGTCTTCCCTACTGTCATATCGGGAACTAATTCCGTAGATTGGAAGGAAACCGAAACGTAAAATCCCGACGCTTTTTGGATAATTCGAGCTTGTTTAGGCTCGAACCAGGGCGGGTACTTTCTGGATTTCCTAATCCGAATTTTTCCCAATTGTGGAAAATTTAAGTATTCGTCACCTAAGAAGTTTATTGTAGGGGGTCTAAGTGGGTTTTAGCCTAACTGCCTAATCAAACAACAATCTTAAGCTTTATCTCCTCAGTCCTCAACAGTGGTACAATTGCCGTCATAGCTAGGGGTGTCTGAGGTAATCAGGCTGAGAAAGACCCTTAGAACCTGAGACTGGGTAATTCCAGCGTAGGGAAGCTGTTTACAGAGGAAATAAAATTATGAGACAAGAATGGGTTGCCCCCCGGCGCGGACAAGCAAATGTATCGCAAATGCACTACGCCCGTCAGGGGATAATTACCGAAGAGATGACGTATGTGGCAAAACGGGAAAATCTCTCTCCCGAATTGATTCGCAGCGAAATCGCCCGAGGAAGACTGATTATTCCCGCTAATATCAATCACCTCAACCTCGAACCCATGGCGATCGGTATTGCTTCTAAGTGTAAAGTTAATGCTAATATCGGGGCTTCCCCTAACTCCTCGAATATTAACGAAGAACTGGAAAAATTACACCTAGCGGTCAAATACGGCGCAGATACGGTGATGGATCTCTCCACCGGTGGCGGTAATTTGGACGAAATTCGCACTGCGATTATCAATGCTTCTCCTGTCCCCATCGGTACTGTACCCATCTATCAAGCGGTGGAAAGCGTTCACGGCAATATTGAAAAACTCACCCCCGAAGATTTCCTCCATATTATCGAAAAACACGCCCAGCAAGGGGTAGATTACATGACGATTCATGCGGGAATCCTCATCGAACACCTGCCTTTAGTCAAAACCCGTCTGACCGGGATTGTCTCCCGGGGCGGTGGTATTATTGCTAAGTGGATGCTGCACCACCACAAGCAAAATCCTCTCTACACCCATTTCGATGAAATTATCGAGATTTTCAAGCGTTATGACGTTTCTTTTAGTCTCGGTGACTCCCTGCGTCCTGGTTGTACCCATGATGCTTCCGATGCGGCCCAATTAGCGGAATTGAAAACCCTCGGCCAACTGACGCGCCGCGCTTGGGAACACGATGTACAGGTGATGGTGGAAGGACCGGGCCATGTTCCCATGGATCAAATTGAATTTAATGTGAAAAAACAAATGGAGGAGTGTAGCGAAGCACCTTTCTATGTTCTTGGTCCCCTTGTCACCGATATTGCTCCAGGGTACGATCATATCACTTCGGCGATCGGGGCGGCTCTGGCGGGTTGGTACGGGACGGCGATGTTATGTTATGTCACCCCGAAAGAACATCTCGGTTTACCCAACGCTGAAGATGTGCGAAATGGCTTAATTGCCTACAAAATAGCGGCTCATGCGGCAGATATCGCCCGTCATCGTCCGGGGGCGCGGGATCGTGATGATGAACTCTCCATTGCTCGTTATAATTTCGATTGGAATCGTCAATTTCAGTTATCCTTGGATCCCGATCGCGCTAAGGAATACCACGATGAGACTTTACCCGCAGATATCTATAAGACGGCGGAGTTTTGTTCGATGTGTGGACCGAAATTCTGTCCCATGCAAACTAAAGTCGATGCCGATGCGATTACGGAATTAGAGAAGTTTCTCGCTAGTCAGAATCAAGACAATTTAACCCCGGTTTAAAGGGGAGTTATGGGAAGGGCTGCTTGATTTCAGCCCTATTCCTAGCATAGAAGTCAAAATTCTGGGAATAGCCGCCGATTTTTTGACTAATTGACCCGTTTTTCTAGATATTGACCGATCATCAATTCTTGACCGGCGCGAGAGATAATAGTTTGTCGGGTGCGATATTGTTGACCGATGAGTTTAATTTCTTCTTCAAAGACAGAACCGGCGTATTCTGTTCTCAGACAGAGAGTAGAGGGGTTAGGAAAGGTATAAATGGCACTAACGGGTTTATCCGTCGCAAATCCCCGATCGCGATAGAGAATATTATCTAAAATACCGAATATAGTCGAACCGTTGGAGGGTTTTTTACTCTGGGGACGGAGATAATTACTTTGCCAAGTCACTTCCGTACCACCTAATAGAACTGTATCTTCCAGATTATGTAAACGGGCCAGTTGAATTAATGGTTCGCTGCCTTGGGGTAAATATTTAATCTCGATGGCGCTGATAACTTCTTGGGGTTCCGTTTCTTGGGTGAGGGTGTAATAACGTCTCTGGGATTGCCAGCGTCCTTCTGTCTGCTTAAAAAAGGCTAAAGCCAAAGTTTCTAGCGATAAT
>NZ_JASJFF010001351.1:0-8337 GCF_030065435.1 Microcystis sp. M53603_WE2 | reverse complement strand
CGAACTAACCGAGGTGACACCCACTTTAGTGATGGAAAATCTTTATCAGAGGGGATTTTGTCAGGTTTTGTGGGAGTGCGGCGGCGGTTTAAGTGCAGCGGCGATCGCTGAGGGCATGGTACAAAAAATTATCGCTTTTATTGCGCCCAAAATCATCGGGGGAATCCAGGCACCCACTGCCGTGGGTGATTTAGGATTCCAGTTAATGAGTCAAGCTTTACAGCTAGAAAATGTCACGGTTAATTATCTCAATCCCGATATTTTGATCGAGGGATATCTGCAAAGTGAACAGTAGAGCTACTGCAATTCCCCCTCAATCAGCAAATCTCAACCAACCGCTTGCAAAAGTCACAAAGTCATCAATAACCCCGATAATCTGGCAATTAACCCCGATTTTTGCGAGCGAGTTCTAGAAATCGCCCCGCTGCCGTTAAATGCCTTTATCGGTACGGTTATCCCCCTAGAAGAAGTTGGGCAATCGCTCTGTGATCAATGGTGCCATTATCGAGCAAAATAAAAAAGTTAGAATAGTCAAACCCTTAGTGATTGAACGTATGACGGTACTCGAAAAAGGTAATATCACGATTCATACCGAGAATATCTTCCCTATTATCAAAAAATCTCTCTACACTGACCATGAAATTTTTCTGCGGGAATTGATATCTAATAGTGTTGATGCCATCTCGAAATTAAAAATGGCTTCCTTAGCAGGAGAAGCGAGAGGAGAAGTCCCCGAACCAGAAATTAATCTCGCCATCGATAAAGAAAATCGTACCCTATCAATTACCGATAACGGTATCGGGATGACGGCGGAAGAAATCAAGAAATATATTAACCAAGTTGCCTTTTCTAGTGCGGAAGAATTTATCAATAAATACCAAAAATCAGCCAACGATTTAATCGGTCATTTTGGCCTAGGTTTTTACTCGGCTTTTATGGTGGCTAAAAAGGTAGAAATTGATACTCTTTCCTATCAGGAAGGTGCTACCCCTGTCCATTGGTCTTGTGATGGTTCTCCAGAGTTTGAACTAACCGATTCTTCCCGCAGCCAAATCGGCACCACTATCACCCTAACTTTAATGGATGAGGAAGGGGAATATTTAGAACCTGCCCGCATTCGCCAGTTAGTCAAAACCTACTCGGATTTTATGCCTGTTCCCATTAAAATTGATGGGGAAGTGATTAATCAACAACGGGCTTTATGGAAAGAATCTCCTCAAAATCTGACTAAAGAAGACTACCTAGAATTTTATCGTTATCTCTATCCTTTCCAAGAAGAACCTTTACTCTGGGTACATCTGAATACCGATTATCCTTTCTTGCTCAATGGCATTCTCTACTTTCCCAAACTCAGACCGGATGTGGATGTCTCAAAAGGACAATTAAAGTTATTCTGTAATCAGGTTTTTGTCAGCGATCATTGCGAGGAAATTATTCCCGATTTCCTGATACCCTTGCGAGGAGTCATCGATAGTCCAGATATTCCTTTAAATGTGTCTCGAAGTGCTTTAACCAAAGATCGCACCGTTCGCCGTATTGCCGATTTTATTGCCAAAAAAATTGCTGATCGCCTCAAATCTCTCTACAATGAAGACGCAAAAGAATATATTCGTTGTTGGGGAGATGTGGGAACTTTTATTAAATTTGGTTCCTTGAAAGAGGATAAATTTAAACAGCAGGTAGAAGATATTTTAATCTATCGCACTACCTACAAACCCCCAGAAACCCCGGTACAAGTGGCAGTGCAAACCGCCGAAGGTGACGCATGGCAAGAAGCAACGGCGAAAACTCCCCTAGAAGCGATCGAACAGGAAGGTTATACTACTCTCAAAGCCTACCTAGAACGCCATAAAGAACGCCACGAAAATCGAGTTTTTTACTGTACCGATCCTCGTAGCCAATCCACCTACGTTGAACTCTACAAAAATCAAGGGTTAGAAATCCTCTTCTTTGATTCTTTCATCGATACTAATTACTTTATTCCTTTCCTAGAAAGAGAATATTCTGATGTGAAATTCACCCGGGTTGATTCTGAATTAGACTCGACGCTGCTCGAACAGGATCAAGCTAGTGAAATTATCGATCCCGGTAGTAATAAAACCCGGGCTGAATTAATCAAAGAAATCTTCGCCAAAGCCCTTGATAATTCCCGCATCAATATCAAAACTGAAGCCTTGAAATCCGATGATCCCCAAGGTACTCCCCCGGCAATTGTCTTACTTCCAGAAGCGATGCGACGCTTACAGGAAATGACGGCAATGATGCAGCAAAAAGCCATGGCTTTCCCCGAAGAACATATTCTGATGATTAATACTAATCATCCTCTAATTCAACAGATTATCCAGATTAGTCAGGGAAGTATTGTTACCGGTAGTGGCGAATCTCCATCGGCGCAATTAGCGAAAATGCTCTGTCAGCACGTTTATGATTTAGCTTTAATCGCTCAAAAAGGATTTGATGCCGAGGGAATGCAAGCTTTTGTGGAACGTTCCAATCGCGTTCTGACTAAGCTAACCGAAAAGATTTAATCTATTGCCAAACTTTGGCTGTTTCGATATGCTGAGAGTGTGTTAATTCACACTCTATTTTTTTAACCCGATCAATATAATCTAGCGATAAGCTATCTTGCCGCCGTCAGCCTTGAATCAGTTATCAGTTATCAGTTATCAGTTATCAGATGTAAGTTTTCAGTTCACTTATACTGTTTACTGTTTACTGTTTACTGTTTACTGATAAGTAGGGAGGCACAATTATTTGTAGGATGGGTTAGCGGTAGCGTAACATGAGCGGGCGTTGGGTTTCATGCTTCAATCCAACCTACGTTCTGTTTACTGATAACTGTTTACTGTTTACTGATAACTGAAAAATGCGCTTACCCACCCTCAAATATGAGCGAGGAACCTTAATTCTCCATCCACCACCAAAAGGGAAAAAATGGCTAGATTTTGCCACTTGGGATGATCGTATCGAAAGATTTCGCATTTTGGCCATTCATTATCGTCCTCTCGTGGAAACTCTACAGGAGGAGGGCATTAACTTCCAAGATGAAGCAAAAGCTTTCAACAATTTAGAATTAATTGCCAGTTTTGAACGGGAACCCTACCCCCACCAAACGGAAGCGTTAATCGCTTGGAAAAAATCCCAGAGAAGGGGTGTCATTGTCCTTCCCACCGCTGCCGGTAAAACCTATCTTGCCCAATTAGCTCTACAATCGACTCCCCGCAGTACCTTAATTATCGTGCCGACTATTGATTTAATGCACCAGTGGTATGCCCAGATGTTGGCGGCTTTTCCCGATGCCGAGGTGGGATTATTAGGGGGAGGTTCTAAGGATAATAGTGCTATTTTAATCGCCACCTATCAAAGTGCGGCAATTTATTCAGAAACTCTTGGCAATCGTTACGCTTTTTTGATTTTTGATGAATGTCATCATTTACCATCGGATTTCTTTCGGAAAATAGCGGAAGATTCGATCGCTCCCTATCGTTTAGGTTTAACAGCAACACCGGATCGCGGTGATGGTAGTCATCAAGATTTAGATTATCTTATTGGTGCAATTGTTTATCAAAAAAGTCCCCAAGACTTGTCAGGAAAAGCCCTAGCCGATCATGAAATAATTCAAATTAAAGTGAAACTATCTGCAAAAGAACAGGAAAAATATCAAGAAGCAATTAAAATTCGCAATGATTTTTTAAGAAGAAATAATCTCAGTTTGTCTGGTTTAGATGGTTGGCAAAATTTTGTCATGATTAGTGCCAGAAGTAGCGAAGGGCGCCGGGCGATGTTAGCGCACCGGGAGTCGAAGGAAATATCCTCTGGAACCCAGGGAAAATTGCGGGTTTTAGCCGAGTTAATCTGTGAACACTATCCAGAACCAATTTTAATTTTTACCAACGATAATGCCACAGTTTACCGCATTTCCGAGAGCTTTTTAATACCTGCCATAACCCATCAAACTCCCGTGAAAGAACGCCATGAAATCCTGACCCGTTTTCGTCAGGGAGAATACAAAATTCTGGTGACTTCCCATGTTCTCAATGAAGGGGTTGATGTGCCGGAAGCGCGCATCGCGATTATTTTATCGGGAACTGGTTCCACTAGGGAATATATTCAGCGTTTAGGACGGGTGTTAAGAAAAGGCCAACAAGAGGATAAACGGGCGATTTTGTATGAAGTGATAGCCGAAAATACCACGGAGGAAAAAACCTCCCAACGACGACGGGGAGAGCAGAAAAATAAAACTAGCTATAAAACCAGTAATCGACAATTGGAATTATTGCCTTCTCCTCCGAAAAAATCTTTTTCTTTCCCGAAAGCTGCCGAATCTTCTACCCCTTGGGTGAGTTCTCCAGAGTCAGAGGAAGAATAAAAAATTTCTCTGGGGGATTTTCCTCTATAATAAAGGTAAGTAGGTAGGTGTTAAAAGTTGTCAGATACCCCCCTTATCAAGGGGGGCAGGGGGGATCGGCACCCCCCTTATCAAGGGGGGCAGGGGGGATCGGCACCCCCCTTATCAAGGGGGGCAGGGGGGATCAGAGGCAAAATCTATCTTCAATTTAATTATAACTACTTACTTAAAAAATCTTAATTGATACCCCTATGACCGAACTTGCCCAACAAAAATGTCAACCTTATCAATCGGGTTCTTCTCCTATCACTGCCGAAGAAATTACCGCTTTACAGGCTAAAATTCCCGATTGGAATCTCTTAGAATACGAGGGTATTCCCCGTCTGCAAAAACTCTATAAATTTGCCAATTTTCAAGGGGCAATCGCCTTTACTAATGCCGTGGGAGAAGCAGCGGAAAAAGAAGGCCATCACCCCGCTTTATTGACAGAATGGGGTAAAGTTACCGTTTCTTGGTGGACCCATGACGTGGGCGGATTACATCAAAATGATTTCATCATGGCTGCCCGTACCGATGATATTTATCGCCAACAAAAGGCCTAATCGTAGGCGCGAATCATCGCTTGGGTTCCCTGTTTAATTCCCTTACCTTCGTCCAATTCCGCTACTACTTTAAATAGAGTTTCCGCTAAATCTGTCCCGGGCAGAATTTCCCCGGCTGTCTGGGCAGTTTCTTTGACTAATCGCAAATCTTTTAAAATATGTTCAATCATAAAAGCTGGCTGTAAATCTTGGGCGAGGATTTTTGGTCCCAAATTTTCCAACGCCCAAGAACCCGCCGCCCCCGTTTTACAGACTTCTATGACTAAATTGGGGTCTAATCCTTGAATTTTTGCCATTTTTAGAGCCTCACACAGCGCCACCATGTGAACCGCCCCCAAGACTTGATTACAGAGTTTTACTGCTTGTCCGTTGCCGATTTCGCCACACCAGCGAATAGTTTTGCCCATGGCTTGAAAACAGGGCAGACAAGTCTGAAAATCCGCTTCTTTCCCTCCCACCATAATAGTTAAAGTGCCGTTTTTCGCCCCAATATCGCCACCAGAGACGGGAGCATCGAGAAAACGGAGATTATTTTCCTCTAGCTTTTTACCAATCATCCTAGCGGCTTGAGAGCCAATGGTACTCATATCCACCACCAGAGTTCCCACCGCTGCCGATTCCATGACACCCCCCGGTCCTAAAATTACCGCTTCCACGTCAGGCACATCTCCGACGCAGGTAAAGACAATCTCGGCATCCCTGACGGCGGCGGCGATACTAGAACAAATGTTCGCACCTGCTGCCCCGGCAATGGTTATCCCCGGCACTTCTGGGGTACGATTCCAAGCATTGACAGCAAAACCCTGACGGACAAGATTAGCCGTCATCGGCGCTCCCATCACTCCTAATCCTAAAAAGGCAATTTTTTGACTCATAATTTTGGTAATCAAGGGAACAGGGTGTGGGGTGTGGGGAAGTGGGGAAGTGGGGAAGTGGGGAAGTGGGGAAGTGGGGAAGCTGTTTCATCACCCTATCACCCCAAAACCCTCCGCAACGCGCACGCAGTGACCACCCTATCTCCTGACAACCGACGGCTAAACTAATTCTACCATTTGCAGAAATTGGGCTTCTGAAAGGGTTTTAATGCCTAATTTTTGAGCCTTTTTGAGTTTCTCACCGGGGGCTTTACCGAGGAGAATATAATCAGTGTTCGCACTGGGGGAACTGGTAACAGTACCACCGACATTAATAATCAATGATTTCGCTTTCTCGCGACTGATTTTGCTGAAGGTTCCTAGTATAACTACGCTTTTTCCCCTTAGGGTATTTTCGGCGGATTCTTGACTGGTTTGGACTATCTCCGCTGCGGGTTGCACTTCTAAACTTGTATCGGCAACCGGTATTTTTTCTGCTGCTACTACCGGAGTTTCCTCGGCAATCACCGGGGGAGTTTCCTCGGCAATCACCGAGGGGGTTTCCTGCTCTTCTACTACCGGAGTTTCACTAATAATTGCTGCTGGTTCATTAGTGGTAATAGGGGTAGTTTGTTTAGAGAAATCGTCTCTTTCTTGCTTTAGGTTTTGAATTTGAACCTCTAAAGCGGCGATTTCTGCTTGCTTAGTTGCTAACTCACCCTCAAACTTAATTTTTTCCTTTTCTAAAGCTTTAGCTGCTGTTTTTTGGGCTTCTAAATCTTGAGTTAGTTGGCGATTTTGTTGGCTTAATTCCTCGATATGACGGGAAGTTGTGGTTTCTAATTGGTCTTTTTCGGCACTTAACTGGTGTAGTTGAATCTCTAAATTAGAAATGTTTTCCCGATAGGTTTCTAGCTGTTGGGGTAACTGGGTTAATTCCTGTAATTGCCCTTCTAAATCAGCAATTTTTGCCTGAGAATCAGCCAATTGTTGGGGTAACTGGTTTAATCCCTGTAATTGCCCTTCTAAATCAGCAATTTTTGCCTGAGAATCAGCCAATTGTTGGGGTAACTGGGTTAATCCCTGTAATTGCCCTTCTAAATCAGCAATTTTTTCGGCAGCAGTGGTTAATTCTGCCGATAATTCCTCTTTCTGGACTTCTAAAGCTTGTAACTCCAGTTTAGCTGCTTCGAGACGAGCGCCGAGACTGTCCTTTTCGTCGGTTATAGCCGCCACTTGAGCGACGGTTTCTTGCAGTTTTATAGTTAAATTGTCGCATTCTTGCCCTAAAGAGAGCGATCGAGTTTGACTTACGGCTAAATCTTCGCTGAGAGACTTTTTTTGCTGCTCTAACCCAGTAATTTGACCCTGTAAGCTGGCTATTTCCTGCTGTCCTCGCTCATACTGTTCTGTTTGGTGAGCCAGATTCTGTTCTAAGGTTTGAATTTGACCTTGCAAGTTGGGAATTTGGGCGGCTAAATCGCTTAATTCTTGGTTTTTATGATCTAAATCGGCCACTTTCGCCCTTAATTCCTCTGCTTTTTCTATATCTTGCTGTAAGAGAGCTTTATCCTGTTCTAGGGTCTGAATTTGACTATAGAGAGAGGTGGTCTGTTTTTTGGTCAAATCAAATTGACGGTTAATTTCGCCTTTTTGCTGCTCTAAAGTTTGAATCTGTGCCTCTAGGCTAGTAATTTGGGCTTTTTCTGCCTCTAACTGCTCCATCAAACCCACTTTCTCCGCTTCTATTTCCTTAGCGGTGGTTTTCAGTTGTTCAATTTCACTCTCACCTATCTGGACAGCTTGCTGGAGGGACTGGAGAGAATTTTCTAAATCCGTAGCTTTGTGCTGTAATTGGGCGGAATGTTGTTCTATGTAAATTATTTTGGCGTGCAGCTGCTGATTTTCGTCTTTTAACTCTGATTGCGCCACGTCTAAACCCTTGACTTGAGCCAACAAATCTGCGTTACTTTGCTGTAATTGCGCTTGTGCGGCTAAAAGGGCGGTATTTTTGCTGACGAAACCAGAGCGCGACCAGAGGAATAGTCCTCCGAAAACAGCACTTAAACCTAATCCTTCATAAATTAATTCGTTGAGCATATCTACCCTCCTAGACAAGCGAAAAACAGTCACCTAACCGAACTGATGCGGCAATTTTGGTTATAGACCTACATCTCTACTTATATCAGTTACGGGGTGCATTCGGGGGAAGGGCGGGGAAAAAGTCACTTTTTTCATCCCGTTGTAAAAAGGTGATTTAGCTATTCGCGTTATGCTAATTTGTACCTGATCCCATTCTTGGGTGATTTCCAGGTTGATTTCTTCCTGATGGTCAAAATAGTAGCCTATTGCCGCAGGAACTTCGGCTGATAATTATCCATTGTCAATTGCCTATAGCGGGTTTCAGTTGAATGAGGTACAGCATGGATGACTAGGTAGGCTCTTTAAAAGGGGTATCGCAATAGCAACAATGGGTAAACCAGTGATGGATGTCTCGCAATGTAATCTGACTAAAGGCTTGAACGATCGCTTT
>NZ_JASJFF010000127.1:0-2845 GCF_030065435.1 Microcystis sp. M53603_WE2 | reverse complement strand
TATGGTTCGATAGGGGGGCATAAATCGACTAAATCCTTATCTGGCAAGAGACTTAATTGATTAGTTCGCTCTAGATAAAAAACAATTGACAAAAATCGCTAAATGCCTTTCTATATAAGGGTTCCATCCCTTATAACCCCCCTCCATTGCATAACACAAACCGAAGAGCCGCAAAAGTTACACTTAATTATCACCTATTCCACAGAAAATTATGTTCCTGCTGACCTGAATAAATCTCCTTTAAATGTAGGAACAGAAATCCTGTTACCTGATTTTACTCTAGAACAGGTCTTGACTCTAGCCAATAAATATCAGGCTAACTTGGGAAAAGATGAACTGCAAAAAATAATTAATCTTGTCGGGGGACATCCCTATTTAATCCAAAAGGCGATTTATGGGATTAGCCAAAAACAACTGTCTTTAGCAGATTTTTTAGAGACAGCAGCCACGGAAGAGGGAATTTATGGGGATCATTTGCGAGGACATTTGCTAAACTTACAAGAACATCCAAACCTAGCAGCAGGAATGAAAAAGGTTGTAGAGTCCTCTTCTCCCGTTGATTTAGGTGCAACAATTAATTGGCAACTTCATAGTTTAGGATTAGTAACCTTTGTGCAGAATGCTGTTCAACCCCGTTATCCACTATACAGCGACTATTTTAGGTATCGCCTATCCTCCTAAAATCCAATATATTGAGTTAAACTGTTGTACATCTAAATCTAATATTCGTTTTCACCTGTTCCCCGTTCCCTCATCGAACCCAGAACTTTAAATGCGGACTAGCTTAGGCACAGATAACCTTTGATTAAATTATTCATCGAACTTAACCAATCAGACAAATTGCTAATTTTAATGCTATGGCGACCAATTTTTATCATGTTGGAGGCAGCGTTCCCCTAGATGCACCTAGTTATATCAAGCGGGAAGCAGATGATATATTTTATAACTATCTAAAAAATGGACAGTATTGCTATGTGTTAAATTCCCGTCAAATGGGAAAATCAAGTTTGTGGGTACAGACACAAAAACGACTGCAAGAGGATAATATTGATTGTGCTACCATTGATTTGAGTGGTATAGGAAAAAACATCTCCGAAGATATTTGGTATCGAGTATTATTTGAGCAACTGGTTAAACGCTTCAATCTTTCTATTCGGGGAAAAGAGCAAACTTGGTGGGATGAACGAGCCTATAAATCAGCTATTAATCGTCTTGATCAATTTGTTGATGAAATTCTCTTAAAGGAGATATACCAACCTATTGTTATCTGTTTCGATGAAATTGATAGCGTTCTGAGTTTAAATTTTTCCACAGATGATTTCTTTGCTTGGCTGCGTAGCTGTCATGAAAACCGTCCCCATAATAGGGATTACCAACGTCTAACCTTTTGTATGTTGGGGGTAGCGGCAGTTTCTAACTTTATTCTAGATAATAATCGTAGTCCTTTTAATATTGGTCAAGATATTCGATTATCTGGATTTACTAAAAGGGATGCCAGAAAACTTGCCGAGGGATTGCAGGACAAAGTTATCGCACCAGAACGGGTTTTAGAGGAGGTTATAGAATGGACAGGTGGACAACCGTTTTTAACTCAAAAAATTTGTCGTTTAATCTCCACATCTCGCCCTGAATTTGGCAAGGAATCCCCAGCAAACCCGATTACTGTCGGCGATTTTATCCAGTCGCAAGTAATTAGTAACTGGGTATCTCAAGATAGTCCAGAACACCTAAAAACTATTCGGAATCGTTTATTAAATAAGCGTGTCACGGGTAGAAGAATGCTGAAGCTTTACCTAGAAATTTTAAGAAATGGTGAAATTACCGATGATGGTAGTCTTGATCAAATAGAATTACGCTTAACGGGATTGGTAGTTGAAGACCGACAAAAGTTAAAAGTTTATAATAAGATTTATAGAAATGTTTTTAATGAAACTTGGGTGACAACGGAATTAAATAAAATCCCTCCATACATTGAAAAGTACGAAGTTTGGTTAAATTCAGGGGAAGATGACACTAAACTTCTTTATGATCAAGATTTAGCAGAAGCTTTAACTTGGAGTAAAAATCAAGACCTTAATGAGTCAGAAAAGCGTTTTTTAGAGTTAAGTGAAATCGCAGCCAAACGAAAAGCACAGATAGCACGTCAAGGGGAAGCATATCAACTGGCTGAAAAACAATTAACGCCCAAATTTGAGGAGAATCAAAGAGCAGCTTTAATTGAGGAAATTCTAGCTTGGACGGGTGGTAACTTGGAGTTAACGGAAATAGTTATCGGTTTGCTAATCGACAATAAAAATGAGTTGCGGAAAGGAGAAGAAAAACCAAAAATTGAACAATTGATTCAGAAAAATATTGTAGAAAATTGGTTACAAAATAAAGCGGCAGCCCATCTCTGGAAAATACAAAACAGTCTCTTAACTCCTGATAAAAATGTTAGGTCAACATTAGAAATCTATCAAGAAATTTTGCAGCAGGGGGGAGTCTTTGCTGATAACAAAACGGAAAAATTGGCACTTCAGCAAGCAGAATTAGTGATTAAGAATGATTATTATCTAGAAGTGACCAATCGAATTTATCAAGAGGTATTTAATGTTAAATGGGTTAAACAAGAATTAGAAAAATTAGTTGAGGTGGAGAATTCTCCTGCTGGTTTAACTAAAATATTATCTTTCTTGGCACTATTAGGCTTTCTTGGATTTACTTTTTGGGTTCTTCGTTACTTGGTATGGTTCGATAGGGGGGCATAAATCGACTAAATCCTTATCTGGCAAGAGACTTAATTGATTAGTTCGCTCTAGAGCAAAAACAATTGACAAAAATCGCTAAATGCCTTTCTCTATAAGGG
>NZ_JASJFF010001324.1:0-2573 GCF_030065435.1 Microcystis sp. M53603_WE2 | reverse complement strand
TGGAACACCATGAGTTTCGCTTCCACCTTGTATCTTTGTCCGATTTTAGATTTATTGACCGCTAGTATTCCCGAAGAATTAGAACCAGAAATTAGATTAGGATTGCAAGAAGCTTTAGTTAATGCCGCTAAACACGGCAATCATCTCGATCCCAGCAAAACCGTGGTCGTTCACTTTTCCAGCAGTAAAGACGAGTATTCTTGGGTAATTACCGACGAAGGTTGTGGATTTACGCCAGGTTGTCCCCATCATGGCTGTAGTTGCGATTGTCCCAATTTTCCCCCCGAAGAAGCGGAAAATGGCCGAGGACTGTGTATGTTATATCAAATCTTCGACCAAGTTCACTGGAATCAAAAAGGAACCCAACTGAAACTTTGTAAACAAATTAAACAGGAACGCTGGTTTAATTAATGACCGTGACCGTGAGAAGGACAGGGAGGAGCAGAAATCGAGCGATCGAGCCAGCCTGTAGCCTGTTGTAGCCGAGGAAGTGCTTCTTCTGGCTGATTATCTAATAAAAACACCAAAGCCGTCCCTAATTGTTCGGCGGCCCGAGCATTACGATTGGCTTTCAGACGATGCCAGTCAATCGGTGCGATCGCCAAACGTTCCGCCAAAATCCGCGCCAATTCCGGGGTAGATAGATCATCAATAGTCTGAGATGCGGAGGAGACAGGGGATGGAATCATAATCAAAAGGTTTCGTAAAACCGTAAAATCGTCTATAACTATAGTTTAGACGCAGGAAATCCCATTGAGTCCATGTCCTTAGAAGAAAACCCGTACCCTAACGATGAATCGGCAGAATTTACCGAAGCAATTGAAGAAGTCGAAGCGGCGATCGCAACACTAAAAGACCGTTATCGACAGATCAACGAAGCAGAACAGCAAAAAAAAGACCTAGAGGCACAATTTAGCCAAATAGAACCCCAATGGCGGGAAAATCCCCTACCTGAACTAGAAAAGGAATTGTTACAAATTCGCGAACAGATTCAAGAATTAGAGGTAATTTTAGAAAGCAATTTACTTAAAGAAGGGGAATTAAAGCGCCTATTCTGGGAAGGAATCCGTCGCGGACTGCTGGGGGAGGTTTTTTGGCAAATTGTCCGCTTTGGTGGTATCGGAGTCTTACTGGGTTGGATTCTGCGATCCTGCAGCGGGTGATTGACTGCACAGGGGACAGTGGGGTATGTTGCCTTGAGAAGCTGATTAGGGTTGGGTTCCATCCAGACGGATTTGACAATTATTGGCATCGAGCGTATCTAGAGGATTGCCGTTATAAGTGCCTTGTTTAACTATTCCCAACAGAGAAGCGATAACTATACACTTTCTTTCTTGGTTGGGATAGGGATTGGCGGCATCGGCGGCGGGATATAATACGATTATCGCTTGGTTTGCCCGCGGCTCAAAGGTTAACCCCGGCACATGACCCCGAAAGGAAAACTGTACCCCCGGACTGTCGCCATCAGGGGGAACATCTGGAAAATTATCCACCACCATAAATACTTCCTGCGGCAGACTTAGGGAACCCGCATTAGTATTAGTCGCCACTAAACAACCCGGTTGATTGGCAGTTATTTGCCGGTAAACCGTGGGATCAGTGCCAGTCCCTTCAGTAAAATTAATCGTGCAAATTCTCCCTAGACGGATGGCTTGTCTTTGGGCATCCCGTAGGGCTGATTGTATAGAATCGGTGGCTTCTTGGACTTTATTGCTATTTAACCAAGCTAATAAATTAGGTCCAGTTAAGGCGGCAAGAATTCCCGCAATTGCCAAAGCTACCAAAATTTCTAACAGGGTAAAACCCTGATTTTTATGGACAGTTAAACGACGCATCGGGAATCACCTCGACAGAACTTTCGGCAATAACATTTTCTTGGTTGGGGTAATCTTTAGGAGTTTTATCTGTTGCTTCGACTCGATAATCAATACGGAGACGATGGGGATTATCCAATTGCTCAGCAATATTAAAAGTTTGAAAGAGAGAATAGTCTTTACCGACAATTGGTTTTTTCGCTACTAATCGTTCCTTCGGTATAGGGGTGTCGGGGGGGGGAGCCGTTAGTTGTCTTCTTAAAGCTGTGGCATAACCCTCTTTTCCTGTACACCACTTCTCGTCGAAAGCTAAAGTCGAAGCTTGATATTTGGTATCCTCGAAGTCTTCTTGTATCCAAAAGTTAGCTTGAGCTTGTCTTTCTGACCGAACTTTATATAAGGCATTCACTGCCATTAACTGTAAGGTTCCTGTTAAGAAAGCGGTAATAGTTAAAATGGCAATTATCACTTCTAACATCGAGAAACCTGACTCGGACGACGGTAGTTTTAACGGTATTCCCTTTTCTTTTGATTTCACTTTTCAACCCTCCCCGTTTTTCCTGAAAACCACTGACTTTTTTTAGCTCTCAACTACAGAGTACCCAGTTGACATCCTCACCGCCGTAAACGGACGGTGATTCCCAAACCTCACGATTTAGGTTTCTGCTTCTTTCCCGAAGGATTTTTCGCACCTGCCTTAACAGATTTACTCTGTTCTGGTCTTATGGTCGCTCGACAGACTGACACCGCAAGCCCTGC